>JAFDJI010000711.1 GCA_019307545.1 Deltaproteobacteria bacterium
CCGCGAACCAGGCCTTCGCGGACGCCATCGCAGCCGGTGAGAAGGAGAAGGAAGCGACGACGCACGCGACCGTCGAAGACGTGCCCTGCCTGTACTGGACCTCTAGCGCGCTCGGCAAGTGGGCCAAGGCCCAGAGTCTCTCCAAGACCCTCAAACACCTCCCCACGGTCAAGGCCTACATCTCCAAGGTCGAGGAGCTGCAGCCCGAGTACTACCACTTCGGGCCGGCCCGGTACTGGGGCGCCTACTACTCCGCACTGCCCAGCTTCGCGGGACAGGACTTCGAGAAGTCGGCGGCCTACTTCCAGACCTCCATCGATGGCGCGCCCAATTACCTCGGCACGCTGGTGCTGCGCGCCGATTACCTCGCAGTGCCCTCCAGCGACATCGCGACCTTCGATGGCGACCTCGCGGCAGTCCTCGCTGCCGACACCTCGGTACTCCCCGAGGTCACCCCCGAGAACATCAAGGAGCAGGAGAAGGCCCGTGCGCTCATCGAGAAGCGCTCCGAGCTCTTCCCCAGGAAGGTCCTGGAAGCCGCCGACAGCACCAACGGAGATGAGGAATGAAGCGTATCTTCACCCTGGGAGCCGCCGCGCTGGCCGCGCTGGTCGCGCTCACCATCAGCAACCCCGGCCAGGCCCAGAGCACCTGGGAGATGAACCTCGGGAGCCTCGCACCCAAGGGCACGCCCTGGACCGACATGCTCGAGAAGATCGAGCGGAACGTGGAGGCCGGCTCCGATGGGCGCATCAACGTCATCATCCGGCCTCCGGGCCAGATGGGCGAGGTGGAGATGGTGCGCGAGACCCGGCGCGGTGAACGCCTGCAGGGCTGCGGCGTCACCACCGCCGCCTTCGCCGAGGGTGGCAACATCGCCCAGCTCCAGGTCATCGAGCTCCCCTACCTGTTCGACAACATCACGGAGGCGGATCACGTCCTCGACAACGTGGTCTGGGAGCCCTTGAGCGAGCTGATGGCGCGGCGCGGGTTCGTGCTCGGGATCTGGTCCGAGAACGGCTGGCGCTCCTTCGGCACCCGCCACAAGCCCATCCGCACCCCGGAAGACCTCAAGGGCTTCAAGATGCGCGCCCAGGAGAGCGACGTACACATGGCGATGTACAACACCTTCGGCGCCCAAGCGGTGCAGAAGCCGATGACCGAGGTGCTCACGTCGCTCCAGTCCAACGTGGTGGACGGGTTGGACCAGCCCCCGCTGTACATCAAGACCGCCGGGCTCCACGAGGCGCTCGACTACTACACCCTCACCCGCATCATCTATCAGCCAGCGGCGGTCGCCTACTCCAAGCGGTGGTTCGACACCCTTCCCGAGGACCTGCAAGCGCTCGTCCTGGAGCAGAAGAAGCTCACCGTCGAAGGCCGGGTCGCCGTCCGCGAGGAGGCAGCTGCAATCCTGGATTTGCTCCGCGAGGACATCGAAGTGATCGAGCTCACCGCCGAAGAGCGGGAGGCCTTCGTGGCGGTCGCGCATGGTATGCACGCCGAGTTCGCTGCCAGCGTGGATGGCACCGAGCTCTACAACACGATCGATACCGCGCTCAAGGAGATGCGGGCCGGAAACTGATGCTCCGACCCGCGTCGGCTGCCTGGAGGAGACGTGCATGTGATCGGCCGCCTGTTCGGCGGGATCGATGGCCTGTTCCGGGGCGTGCGTAGGGCGATCCGGAACGTATGGCGCTGGTTCATCGACGGTCCCGGTCAGGGGATCGCGTTCTGGCTGATCATCGGTGTCACCGGGCTCATCGTCTTGGTGGGTGGCTTCCTCCGCCGCCTGAACACGGGCATCGGTTGGGTGGAGCGAGCGGTCATCGTCATCGTTACCCTCGCGATGACGTTCTTGGCCTTCAACGAGTACCTGGTTCGAGAGTTCCGCCCTCTGCTGAACACCGACCTCTTTGGCCTGTGGACCCTCGACGGACAGATGAACCTGGCGCTGTTCTGCATGATCATCGTCGGGTTCATCGGGGCCTCCCTGGCCACACAGGAAGACGGCCACCTGTCCGTAGACGCCATCGACCGGGTGCTCACCCGCGGCCCGGCGAAATTCGTGAAGCGTTTCACCAGCCTGGTGGCGGCCGGGCTGTGCGTGCTGCTCCTACGGTCCTCTTGGAGCAACCTGTACCAGGAGTCGGACCTCGCCTTCGAGGGCGTGAAGGTGTGGACCGGGATGGCCCGGCCGATCAACTGGATCGTCAGCCTCATGCCTGGCGAGAAGTACGGGCCCGGCACGCCGTTCGAGGACCGGTTCGCCTGGGAAGACGCGAAGTTCGAGCTGGGATTGGCCTTCGACGAGCTTCCGCGCTCCATCGGGTTCGTCGAGGTGGGTGGAGAGTTCCCGAGGTGGCTCGCCTACATGGTCCTCACGGTCGCCTTCGCCATCATGGCGCTGCGCTTCGGGGGCCGGGTCCTGGCGCCAAAGGTGGACGAGGACCTCAAGCCACCCCCGCCCGGTGGCCGCCGGGTGGCCGACGTCATCATGGCCGGGCTCTTCCCCGGAGCCCTGCTGGCCATGGGGGCCGGACTGTGGCTCGGGACCGGATGGATGATCCTCGTCGCGTGCGTCCTCCTGGTGTTCCTGGGGGCGCCCCTTTTCGTCGCGGTGGGGGTGGGGACTCTCGCCTGCTGGGTCCTGATCCAGCAGAAGTCCCCGGACAACGTGGTCATCGACATGCTCGAGGCCACCAAGAAACAGGAGCTGCTCGCCATCCCGTTCTTCGTGCTCGCTGGCAACCTGATGACCCAGGGTTCCATGGCGAAACGGCTCATCGAGTTCGCCCGGGCGCTGCTCGGACGAATGCCGGGCGGTCTTGCTGGCCTGCGGGATCTTCGCGGCTATTTCCGGCTCCTCGCCGGTGACCGTGATCGCCATCGGGTCCATCATGTTCCCGATGCTGCTGAAAGGCGGGTACCGCGAGGACTACTCCATCGGGGTGCTCTCCAGCGCCGGGGGCCTGGGCATCATCATCCCACCCTCCATCCCGATGATCGTGTTCGCGATCATCGTCGGGTACGTGCCCGCGGTGGCCGACAAGGGCGGCGTGGACGTGGCCCAGCTCTTCAAGGCGGGCATCCTTCCCGGCTTGTTCATCGCCTCCATGCTCTCGCTGTACACCCTGTACGCGAACTGGCCCCGACCGGGCGAGCCGATCAGCACCGTCGATCCCTCCGATCCCCTCCTGCAGGGGTCCTACGTGGGCGGCGTGGCGCACACATTGAGGCGCGGGTTCCTCAGCCTGATGCTCCCGGTTTTGGTGTTGGGGGGCATCTACGGTCTGTTCAACCTCAACTTCATCGGTATCGACTTCTCCATCGCCTTCACCGTGACCGAGGCGGCGGCGGTGGCCGTGGTGTACGCGCTCTTCGTGGAGTTGGTGATCTACCGGGAGATGCCCTTGCGGAAGGTCCCCGGGGTCTTCACCCAGAGCGCGATCATGATGGGGTCGCTGTTCCTCATCATCGTCCTCGCCATCTCGCTGAACCTGTTCTTCTCCTGGGAGGAGCTCCCGGAGCGGGCCACCGAGTGGATGGTGGCCCACGTGGACAGCAAGCTCGGCTTCCTGATCATCGTGAACATCTTCCTGCTGCTGCTCGGCTGCGTGATGGACATCCTGTCCGCGATCCTCATCGTGGCCCCGCTGCTGGCCCCCATCGCGATGTCCTACGGGATCCACCCCATCCACTTCGGGATCATGTTCATCGTGAACTTGGAGTTGGGCTACCTGACGCCGCCCATGGGCATCAACCTGTTCGTCGCCTCCACTGTGTTCAAGCGCGACCTCATCACCGTCATCAAGGCGGTGCTACCCTTCCTGCTCGTGATGCTCTTCTGTCTCATCGTGATCGTGTGGGTACCCGAGTTGTCACTCCTGCTGGTGGACGACTAGACCATGGAACGCTTCTCGGTGCGGTCCCCCGACGGGACGAACATCGCCTGCTATCGCTGGGAGCCAGCTGAAGGCCCCAAGGCGGAGGTCCTGTTGGTACACGGCCTGGCGGAGCACGCGGGTCGCTACGGGCACGTCGCCGCAGCGCTCACCCGTGCAGGGTATCGGGTCTTCGGGCTCGACCTCCGCGGCCATGGCCATTCGGGCGGAAAGCGGGGTCACGTGAGGTGCTGGGAGGACTACGTCGACGACCTGCGCGCCGTGGTGCGGGAGATCGACGCCCCCTACGCCCTCCTCGGCCACTCCATGGGTGGGCTGGTGGTCCTGGACCACCTGCGCGACGGGGAGGCGTGGGCCGTGGTCACCTCAGCGCCTCTCCTTGGCGTCGCGTTGGAGGCACCGCGGTGGAAGTTGGCGACTGCCAACTTCCTCTCCGGGTGGTGGCCGAGCCTCTCGCTAGGTAACGAGATCGACACCAACCTGATCTGCACCGACCGCACCGTCGTGGACGAGTACGTCGCCGATCCACTGATCTACAGCACCATCACCGCGCGGTGGTACACCGAGCTTCTGGAGGCGATTTCGCGGGTCAACCGCGCCGCCCCGACCTACGACATCCCGCTGTTCTGCGCGTGGGGGAAGCGCGATCGGCTGGTATCAACAGAGGCTACCGAGGATTTCTGCAAGCGCTACGGAGCCCCGGTGCACACCATGGGCTGCGATGGCTGTTTCCACGAAATCCTGAACGAGCCCGCCAAATACGAGATCCTCGACCAAATCGTGGCCTGGCTGGACGCTCGCCTCGCCGAGCAGCCTGCACCGGCCTAGGGCGATGGGCACCAAGAGCCTGCTACAGCGTCTCCTGGCACTCCTGCGGGATCGATCCGTGCGCAGGGGGAGCTTCACCCTGGCCAGCGGCAAGA
>JAFDJI010000712.1 GCA_019307545.1 Deltaproteobacteria bacterium
CCAGAACTACCGCCACATGGAGCTGGCTCGGGAGATCGGCGTCGGTCCGGAGGCCCTCCGCGCCCGGTTCCCGAAGATCGCGTACACCCACCTCAACGCCTACGGCAACCTCGGGGTGTGGCGGGATCGGCCGGGCTTCGAGCAGGTGGTGCAGGCGGTCTCCGGCATCCAGATGACCTACGGCCGCGGCGGAAAGCCCAAGCTGATGCCCACACCCGTCATCGACATCGGTTCGGGGCTGCTGGGGGCCTTTGGCACCCTGCTCGGCCTATACCAGCAGCTCAAGACGGGCGAGAGCGTGGTCGCCAGCACCCACCTCACCCGGACGTCGGTGCTGTTCCAGGTCGAACCGATCGCCGAAACCCAGCGACAGCGCTGCCTCGAGACCGCGCGGAGCCGGGGCCTCGAAGTGGACGACGACCCCGGTCGGCGCGTCGTCGCGGGCATCCTGCGCGCCCTGGACACCTTCATCTGTGTGGCCGGTCCGCGCTCGGACGTGGAGACCTGGCTCCAGTCGGCGGGCCTGGCCGGGTCCAGCGCTCCGGAGGCCGACAACCCCCTCGACCACGTGCCGTGGTCGGTGATGACCCGGTCGATGGCGCACTGGCGGGGCACCGTCGCGGCGGCTGGTCTGGCGGACACCGTGGCGGTGGTCCCGGTCCCCAAGATGAAGCGCATGATCGCGGAGTTCCCCCCTTCGCCCGATCGTACCGTCCCGATGGTGAGCCGTCGCGCCTACGCAGGCGTCGACGCACAGCTGACATTCATCGCCAACCCCATCCGGATGTGGGGCACGCCGCTTGTGGACGTCTCCCCGGCGCCCATGCGGGGAGAGCACACGACAGAAGTGTTGGGCCAGCTCGGCCTCCGGGTCCCCGAGGACGGCGGCGTCATCGAGTACCCCGCCGCGAAGCCGCTGCTGGTCTGGCTCGCGACCCTGGTGCGCTGGGGCTACTTCGCCTGGCGGTCGGGAAACATCTAGGAGCGTGTTGCGCGAAGCGCAACCGCTCCTCCCGTGCCCGTGCCCGTGCCCGTGCCCGCTCTCGAAAGCGTGGGTTTCACAGAGAATATCGCCCTTGACTCATAGCGTGACCTGATGACCGAAGCCGCTCTGCCCGATTAGGATAGAATCGCGCAACTATCGACCCGAATATCTGATTCGATTTCCGACTTGTATCAGGTTTAAATACATTATAATCTACCCAATAATCATGCCAACCTCCCACCCACTCCCAACCTACCTCGCACGCGCCGGCCCAAGTACACCCCGTGAGCTGCAGAAGGCGCTTTCGCTTTCCAAATCCTCCTTTCAACGCGTCATGGGCCAATGCCGAGACGACGTGCTGAAGGTTGGGAGGGCTCGCGCAACGAAATACGCCATGAGGCGGGACATGGTTGGGCTCCTGACACCGCTGAAGGTGTACGAGATCGACCCCCACGGCGACATCCGGCACGCACTGACCGTCCATCCCGTAGAACCCATGGGCGTCTACATCGAGGGACACGTCCAGGAGGTGGCGAGCCGCTTCCACGAGACCGATCCCCGCGACCTCGGCGCGGATCCCAACGTCGATCTGCCGTGGTTCCTGCAAGATCTGAAGCCTGCTGGCTTCCTCGGTCGCGCCTGGCTGCGGGCCCACCCCGACCTTGGCTTCCCAACGAGCCTGGTCCGCTGGACCGGCGACGATGTGCTCCGCTACGCAACCCTGTACGGCACCGATCTCACCGGGGCCTTCGTCCTGGGCCCCTTCGCCAGGGATCGCCTGCGGGATGAGCCCTTTGGAGGCCTGATCAATGCTGGCGAGGAGGCGCGTGCGTTCCCGGCACTCGCCGAGCGTGCGAGAGAAGGCGCGCACGGATCATTGACGGGTGGAGAACAGCCCAAGTTCACCGCTACCCTCCAAGACGGCGACCAGGTCCGCCAACACATCGTGAAGTTCTCCCCGCCCCTCGACACGCCAGGTGGCCGGCGCTGGGCTGATCTCCTCCTTGCCGAGCACCTCACCCACCAAGTCCTGGCCGACCACGGCATCCCGGCAGCGCGGTCCCGTCTCCTCGACGCGGGCCGTCGCCGCTTCCTGGCCGTCGAGCGCTTCGATCGCTGCGGCGCCAACGGGCGTAGCGGGCTCTGCTCCCTCCTTCCCTTCGATCGCCAGGGTGTCGCCGGCGACCTGCGCCGCTGGAGCCTCGTCACCCAACGGCTCGTGGACGACGGGCACCTCACAAGACAAGACCACGAGACCGTCCAGTGGCTCGAGGCCTTTGGGCACCTCATCGCCAACACCGACATGCACCTCGGCAACCTCTCGGTCCACCTGCGGGGCACCACCATCACCGGCCTGGCGCCCGTCTACGACATGCTGCCCATGTTCCATGCCCCTCGACACGGCGGAGAGCTGCCCACTGGCGTCTATCAGCCCGACGCGGAGCTTGGAGTGGTGCCTGGCAGCGCCCGAGAGGCAGCACTGGACCTCTGGAACCGTGTCCTGTCCCACAGCATGGTCTCCGAGGACTTCCGCGACATAGGGCGGACTCAGCGCGCGGTCGCCGAAAAAGCCCCTTCTTGATCCGTCGGCGGAAAAGGCGGAAGAGGCCGAGGAATAGCAATCTCTGGACCAGGAGCCAGCGTCAGAGTCCCACCGCGGCGGCTCCCCCGGTGGCGTAGGTCCATAGGGTGTCGGACCCCGCGAGGACATCTGGGTAGTCCTCGGGGTAGGCGACGCCGAAGGTGTAGCCACCCGCACTGGTCGTGCCCGCGTCATCGGAGACACAGTGGTGTAACGGAACCCCCCTTCAACGACTCTGCCGAACACAGGAGGCGT
>JAFDJI010000713.1 GCA_019307545.1 Deltaproteobacteria bacterium
TCGATCCGGCGCCACGCGACTACGATCATGGGCCGAGTCCCACAGACGCCGCGAGAAAGGGGCATGTAAGAGCAGCTTCAACCGTCAACTGGTACAGACTCGATGCGGCCCAGGGAATGGCCGTGATCCTTCGCTTTGGCAGCCGCGGCTCCG
Organism: Deltaproteobacteria bacterium; assembly: GCA_019307545.1. GTDB lineage: Bacteria > Myxococcota_A > UBA796 > UBA796 > JAFDJI01. The sequence continues at coordinate 154 of JAFDJI010000713.1, forward strand.
CATCGTGTGGAGCCGCGGTATTCCCACCGGGGGCCCCATGAACCGCGTCATCGCGCTCTCCTCCCTCCTGCTCCTCGCGGGGTGCCCGAAATTGGGCGACATCCTCTCGACGGGCGACCTGGGGAGCTACACCCCCTCCATTCGTTTCCAGAAGCTCGAGGTGGACAACATCACCTTCAACGACGCTGATCTCCAGTTCGTCTTCCAACTGACCAACCCCAACCCCGTCCAGGTGAAGCTCTCGTCCTTCAGCTACGACCTGGACCTCGCGGGCACCGATTTCGTGGGTGGTTCCAGCGCCGACGGAATGGAGCTTGCCGCGAGTGGGGACACCGAGCTGAGACTGCCGGTGTCGCTCACCTTCGCTGACGCCATCCGGACGGCGAAGGCCGTGAAGGGCCAGGACGTCATCCCCTTCACACTGTCCGGTGACTTCGGGTTCAACACCCCCCTGGGCGAGGTGAAGGTGCCCTACAGTCAGTCCGATGACCTGCCAGTCCTGCGGCCGCCCAAGGTGCGGGTCGCCGCACTACGTGTCGCCAAGCTCGACCTGCTCACCCAGCAGGCGCAGCTGGAACTCGACGTGGGGCTCGCCCACGACCAGGGAACCAGCATGGCGTTCCGCGCCTTCGACTACCACCTGGCGCTGATGGAGCGCGAGGTTGCGGCGGGCATGGTGGAGGACCTCGGTGAGGCACCCGTCGGGGAAGAGCACATCGTCACCCTCCCCATCGACGTCGGGCTGGTGGAGCTGGGGACCAGCCTGGTGCAGGCCCTTACCCGGAAGGACGCCATCCAGGTGGGACTGGGCGCGAACATGGACGTCGACACCCCGCTCGGGGTGCTTCCGTTACAGGTGGACAAGAGCAAGCGGCTACAGCTCCAGTAGTCGAATCGGAGGTTCGTCCCCGTCTCCGTCTCCGACCACCCCTACCCGACCTCCCGTTGCCAGCGGAGCGTTTGCCCGGTTCCGTTGACCGGGCTTCGGTGATTGGATGGGGCATCGGCGCCCTCGATCTTGTCGGCCCATGTCAGTTCTAAAGCGTGACCTCTTCTCAAGAAGTGGATACAATAAAGGACATGAAGCCCAGGAAGACCCAGCGCGAGATCGCCCTCTCGATGGCACGTGATGAAGGTGTGCTGCGGGCTCGTGACGCGCGGTCGGCAGGCGTGAGCAGCACCACCCTGACACGGCTCGTTCGGTCTGGAGAGCTCGTGCGCGCTGACCGGGGACTCTACGAACTGCCCGATGCGGATGTGTCCGAGCACCACACCCTGGCAGAGGTGGCGAGGCGGGTTCCGCACGGTGTGGTGTGCCTGCTCTCCGCTCTGGCCTTCCACGATCTGACGACCGAGCTACCCTTCGATGTGTGGCTCGCTCACCGTCGCGGCAGCAGGCCACCGACGATTCGCAGCGTCAAGGTCCGGCTCTTCCGCTACTCGAAGGCCTCTTTCGAACACGGTGTCGAGGTGCACGACATCGACGGCGTGCCGGTGCGCATCACCACCCCGGCAAAGACGGTGGCGGACTGCTTCAAGTTCCGTTCCAGGGTCGGTCTGGACGTCGCGATGGCCGCCCTTCGGGACTACGTGCGCAAGTGGGCCGGGACCATGGACGAACTGTGGGAGGCTGCACGTGTGTGCCGCGTGCACAACGTGCTGCGCCCCTACCTGGAGATGGTCGCGTGACCCAGCCTCGAGCTGCAGCCACTTCCGCGCGTGCACGTCTCCGCGACCGCGCCAAGGCGCGTGGCGAGGACTTCCAGCGCGTTCTGGTGAGGTACACACTCGAGCGTCTCCTGTACCGGTTGTCGGTGAGCGAGCACGCTGAGGACTTCATCTTGAAGGGCGCCATGCTGTTCGCGCTCTGGGACGACGATTTGGAGCATCGACCGACGAAGGATGTCGACCTGCTTGGAAGGGGGGATCCGCGACCGCACCGACTGGCCGAGGTGTTCCGAAGCGTCTGCGCGGTCGTGGTGGACGCGGACGACGGCCTGGACTTCGATGCCGAGTCGGTGGTTGCTGAGGAGATCCGAGAGGACGCTGTGTACGACGGTGTTCGCGTCGTGCTTCGTGCCTACCTTGGGAAGGCCAAGATCAGAGTCCATGTCGACGTCGGGTATGGGGACACTGTCACCCCAGGGCCTGTGCGGGTCACGTACCCGACCCTGCTGGATCACCCGGCCCCAGAGCTTTGGGCCTACCCAGCCACGACCGTAGTGGCGGAGAAGCTCGAGGCCCTGGTGACGCTGGGCATCGCGAACAGCCGGATGAAGGACTTCTACGATCTGGCTTGGTGCGCGGAGCACCTGTCGTTCGACGGCGACGAGCTCGTGGCCGCAGTACGCGCCACGTTCCAGCGTCGCGGCACCGCTCTGCCAAACACGATACCCGTAGCGCTCACGTCGGAGTTCGCATCTGACGAAGCGAAGCTCGAGCAGTGGGCCGGCTTCGCGCGAAAGTCCCAGCTCGCCGATCCCGCGGCATTGGGCGAGGTGATCCAGGCGGTTGCCCGCTTCCTCCTGCCCGTGCTCGAGCATGCGTCGAGTCGGGGAAGTCCTGGCGAATGGGCACCAACGGGACCGTGGCCCGGGTCGGAGTCCTAACTGTTGACACTGCGAGCGGGAGAGCTGCGTCGCGCCGTGCACGGGATCGTGTTCACCTA
>JAFDJI010000714.1 GCA_019307545.1 Deltaproteobacteria bacterium
GGTCGGCCGGGTGTGCCCGGACCCATCGGGCACCGAATCGCTACCGGGCCGCACATAGGCCAGGCCCTGATGCGGCTCGGCGATCGTGCAGTATCTTGAAGCACATATGGGCTCTGCCTTCCTCTCTCTGCTTCCGCCACGTCTCGGCTTCCGCGGCGCTGGTGGTGGCGCGCTCCGGGCCGTCCTGACGAGTTTCTCGCTGTGCCTTGCCGTGGTGCTGGTTGGTGCCGACGCCCGAGCGGAGGCTGACGGCGGTGTCGGCTTCCAGGGCTCGGCCAGCTGTCGTGCCTGCCACGAACGTTTCTACACACTTTGGAGTTCGTCCCACCATGGCCTCGCCATGCAGCCTTACACGCTGGAGTTCGCCAAGACGAACCTGACAGACCATGGGCGCGCCATTCAGATCGGCGGGCGGTCTTACCAGGCCCATTTGGGGGCGAACGGTGGTTGGGTTGAGGAGAGTGGCGCCGGCGACGAGGCAAGGCTGAAGATCGCCCACGTTCTGGGTGGCAAGAACGTCTACTACTTCCTCACGCTTCTCGAGCGGGGGCGGCTGCAAACTCTCCCACTGGCTTACGACGTCCGCAGGAAGGAGTGGTTCGATATGGCCGCCAGCGGAGTGCGGAATTCTTCGGAACATCCCGCAGGCACGGTGCCATGGACCGATCCACTGTACACGTTCAACACCGCCTGCTACGGCTGCCACGTCAGCCAGATGGCCACAAATTACGACCTGGAATCGGACACGTACCGGACGACATGGCGCGAGCCAGGCATCGGCTGCGAGACCTGCCACGGGCCGGCGGACGATCACATTCGTGTGTGTCAGGCCGCACCAGAGGGTGAAGCGCCCTCGGATCTCAGGCTCATCGGTGGGCCCGGCGACTTCACTCCCGAGCAGCGCAACGCAAGCTGCGCTGCTTGCCATGCGAAGGCGGCGCCCATCGCCCGCGGCTTCCAGCCCGGCGACCGCTATTTTGATTTCTTCAGCCTGGCGACCTTCGAAGACCCGGATTACTACCCTGACGGACGGGATCTGGGCGAGAACTACACCTACACCGGGTGGCGGATGAGCCCGTGCGTGCAACAGGGGGATCTTGATTGCATGCATTGCCACACGTCGAGCGGGCGCTACCGCTTTGCCGATCGCGAGAAGGCAAACGAGGCCTGCCTACCGTGCCATGAGGAGCGCGTGCTCAACGCAGCGGCACATACCAGGCATGAGCCAGATGGTGAAGGGAACGTATGTGTTGCGTGTCACATGCCCACCACCGAGTTCGCTCGCATGCGCCGGAGCGATCACTCGATGCGCCCGCCCACACCTGCGACGACGATCGCCTACGAATCGCCCAACGCCTGCAATATCTGCCACGATGATCAAACGGCCGAGTGGGCGGATGGGCTCGTGCGCGAATGGCGCGAGCGCGATTACCAAGCGCCCGTTCTGGTCCGGGCTGCCTTGGTTGCTGCGGCGCGCAGAGGCGACTGGACGCGCCTTAACGAGATGCTCGAGCAAATCACGATGCTCGGCCGCGACGAGGCATTTGCGAATTCACTGGTGCGCCTGTTGAGGCCGTGTGAGGACGAGAGCAAGTGGCCCGCCCTGCTGAAGGTTCTTGCGACCGATCCCTCGCCACTGCTTCGCTCGAGCGCCGCTGCATCATTGGGAGACCGGCTCACGCCCGAAGCGGTAGCGGCCCTCGCCGAGGCAACCGGCGATGACTACCGATTCGTGCGGACTCGTGCCGCGGTGGCTCTGGCGCCGGTTCCGGTCCAATACATCCCGGAGAGCCATCGAAAGAGCGTGGCCCAAGCGACTCAGGAATTCCGCGAAGCAGCGCTCGCTCGCCCCGATGATCACATGTCACACTATAATCTTGGGAACTTCTTCGGCGCGCGCCGTGAGTACGCCCACGCTCTCGCCGCCTACGAGACATCGAGCAGACTGCGCGCCGACAGCATCCCGCCCCTTGTCAATGCCTCAATCGCCCACAGTGCTTTGGGCCAAAGCAAAGAAGCAGAGGGGAAGCTCCGCCAAGCGCTCCGCGTCAGCCCCAATAGCGTTGCCGCCAACCTTAACCTTGGCATGCTTCTGGGCGAACAGAATCGCTTGCCCGAGGCCGAACAGTTCTTCCGAGCGGCCCTCGAGACCGACCCGGCATCGGCAACGGCTGCCTACAACCTGGGCGTTCTGCTGGCCAACAGTGGGCGGCCCAAGGAGGGCGTGGGGTGGCTGCGCAACGCCTGCGCGTCTCAGCCCCGCAATGCCAAGTATGGGTATTCCCTGGCCTTCTACCTTCACCAGACGGGCGAAACGGGCGAGGCGATCGCAGCCCTTCAAGCGCTGGTCGACGTGGGTGCGGCCGACGCGGCGGCGTTTGTGCTCCTGGGCGGGATATACGAGAGCCAGGGCGAAGGCCAAGGTGCGCGGGCCATCTACCGCTTAGCTGCGAAGAGCCCCAATTTGTCCGAGCAGGAGCGGGCGCACTTCTCGGCGATGGCTGAGGGAACTCAGAGCGGGGAAAAGAGGAATTGATCACTACGCATCCGATTCAACACGGCACATCCGATCGCCGCCTCCCTCTCTTGTGCCTCGAACCCGCAACTCCAATCGAGGATAGGCAATTGAAGCTGGGTTTTCGGCAATGTCCGATAACTCAGGATTCTGTTAAATAGCGAGCCAGCCCCGGGACGGGCTGCGACCCCGACGAGATGGGGATTGGGCCGACGTTGGCCATTCCCAAGGTCTTGAAAAAGACCGGCCTCGCGCTCGACGACATCGATCTCCTCGAAGTCAACGAGGCGTTTGCCAGTCAGTTT
>JAFDJI010000715.1 GCA_019307545.1 Deltaproteobacteria bacterium
TCGGTCTTCGCAGGCAAGCGAAGACGTGCGACAATACGTCCCGATGCTCTCTCTCCGCAGTCGCTCCCTGCGCCAGCTGTCGTTGCTCATGCGCTGCCGTCTTGTTGCCGCTCTGTGCATCGCCGCGCTCCTGTGGCTCGCTCCAGCGGTCTGTCGGGCGCAGGGACAGGCGGCGCTGGAGAAGCTCGGCCCGGAGCTGCGCGCCCGGCTCCAGGGTCTCGACCGCTCGGAGGAGATCCGAGTCTCGGTGGTGCTCGACGAGGCCGACGTGCCAAGTCGCCGCTCCGCCGCGGCCCGGCGCAGCGCGATCCGCGCCCGTCAACAGCGCGTTCTCGACGACCTGCCGGCGGGCGCCCTGAGCATCGGGCGTCGCTACGAGAACCTGGCCGGCTTCGCAGGCCGGTGCGGGCCGGCTGCCATCGAGGCGCTCACCCGGCATCCGGCCGTGGCACACGTCTCCGTGGACCGGAAGGCGTACGCGAGCCTCGCCCAGGGCCGGCTGCTTACGGGTGCCACTTCGGCCCACGCCGTGGGCGTCACGGGCAACGGCATCGTGGTAGCGGTGATCGACACCGGGATCGACACCGATCATGCCGACCTGGTCGACGATCTCATCAAGGAGGAACAGCAGTGCTGGTGTGAGGGCGGAGGAGGCCCCCTCACCGGCTGCTGCCCGAACGGTGCGGAGACTCAGAGCGGAGAGAACAGCGCCGAGGACGACAACGGCCACGGGACGAGCGTCAGCGGAATCATCACGTCGGCCGGGGTGAGCGCCGGGCTGGGTGTCGCGCCCGATGCCGACATCGTGGCCCTCAAGGTGCTCGACGCCGACGGATCGGGATACTTCTCGGACATCGCCGCCGCCCTGGACTGGCTGCTCAACAATCATGCAAGGCTGGGCGTGCGCGTCGTGAACCTGAGCCTGGGCGATGGCGCCGAGTACTCGAACGCCCTGGCGAGCCCCTGCAGCGGTAGCAACACCGCCAACGCCATCCGCGACCTGGTTGGGGAGGGCGTCGTGGTCTTCGCGAGCTCGGGCAACGAGGCATACGACGACGGAATCTCGCTTCCAGCCTGCGTGCCCGAGGCCATCTCGGTGGGCGGCGTCTACGACGCGAACCTGGGCGGCGTCTCCTGGTGCGGGGCGACCTGCGACACGACCCTCTGCACCGACTCACCCACCTTTTCCGACAAGTTCGTATGTCACACCAACAGCGATGAGCTGCTGGACCTCCTGGCACCGGACTGGCGAACAGCCACATCGCGCTTCGGTGGGGGGAGCGTCAACTTCGGCGGCACCTCGGCGGCGGCCCCCTACGCAAGCGCGCTGGCGGTGCTCCTGATCGAGCAGAACCCGACCCGGACGCCGGCCGATCTCCGAACTCTCATGACGAGCCATGGGCCCATGGTCTCCAACCCCGATAACGGGCTTTCCTTCCCTCGGACCGACGTGGAGGCGCTCTTCGTGGTCTGCGGCAACGACGAAGTCGAAGCGGGCGAGGACTGCGACGACGGCAACACGGCCGATGGCGACTGCTGCTCCTCGACATGTGTCTTCGAGCCGGCCGGGAGCGGCTGTGACGACGGGGATGCCTGCACGACCTCGGATGCGTGTGACGGAGCCGGTGTCTGCAGCCAGTCGACGGCGCTGGACTGCGATGATCAGCTCTTCTGCAACGGCGTCGAGACCTGCGACTCCGGCTCCGGATGCCAGCCAGGGACGCCCCCCGTTCTGGAAGACGGGGTGAGCTGCACATTGGATGCCTGCGACGAGGCGAACGACATCGTCACCCATACCCCGGACGACGGCGCCTGTGACGACGACGCCTGGTGCAACGGTGCCGAGGTCTGCGATCTGCTGCTCGACTGCCAGACCGGCACGCCGCCTCCGCTCGATGACTCCGTGTTCTGCACGATCGACGCCTGTGACGAGACAAACGACGTCGTCGTCCACACCCCGGACGACGGCGCCTGCGCCGACAGCACCTGGTGCAACGGTGCCGGGGTCTGCGACTCGATCTTCGACTGTCAGCCGGGGACGCCGCCTCCGCTCGATGACTCCGTGTTCTGCACGATCGACGCCTGTGACGAGACAAACGACGTCGTGATACACATCGAGTACGACCCACGATGCGACGACGGCGACCCGTGTACCGCGGACCTGTGCGACGCGGTGGCAGGCTGTATGAGCACGCCCATTTCCGGCTGCTCGGTGGCGCTGCCAACCGGTGGTGCCAGCCCCGGCCTGCTCTGGCTGATGCTGGCCGCATCCGGCCTGGGCGCGCTCGGCGCGAGGCGGCGAACGAGCGGCAGCGAGCGGCCCTGAGGCATACGACTCACGGTCTCAATCGCGCCCCGTTCTTCTCTTCATGATCCACGAGGCAGATCCCACCAGGAGGACGAAGCAGACGGCCATGCTCCGTTCCGAGAGGCCAGGAACCTCCGCGGCAGCCAGGCCAGGGACCCGGTAGATCAGTTCTATGCCATCTCCTGTCCCGAGATTTCGCGTGTACTGTTTCTCTGTCGCGTTGTTCCAGTGCTCGTGTACGCCCAGACTCGCCATCGCCATCCCGTCGTCTTCGGGGTCATAGAAGCTCCCCGACGGAGGACTGCCGGCCTGGGCTGCCTCGTGCAGATAATCCTCCGCACCGCCCTCCAGACTGCCCGCACTGCCATTGCCGTCATTGACAACGTCCGGCCATTCTTCCAGCAGGAAGTCGTATGCTACCGAGTCGATCGCCACAGGATCCTGTGACACGAACAGGCTGGATGGCCAGTCCCCGTTGAAGGGCGACATGTCCCACTCGTAGGGCGTTCCGTCATGCAGATCGTAGTAGTCCTCCTGCACCCCCCCTTCGTAGCCCACTGGGTTTCGTATCAGAGAGCCGTAGTGGTTCTTGGCGCAGACGGTGATGCCCGCCGAATGACCCTTGAGCA
>JAFDJI010000716.1 GCA_019307545.1 Deltaproteobacteria bacterium
GGACCCCTTCTCCGGCCACCTGGACCCCGACGGAATGCTGTGGGGTCGCGGGGCGCTGGACATGAAGGGGATGGGCGCACTCGAGCTGATGACCCTGGTGTGGCTGAAACGCCTTGACGTCCCCCTGGAACGGGATGTCGTCCTGGTCGCCGTCGCCGATGAGGAGATCGACAACCTCGGAATGCTGCAGTTGGTGGAAGAGCACTGGGACCGCGTCGGCTGCTCCCACCTCATCAACGAGGGGGGCCTTGGGGCTCAGGACGCGGTGTTCGATGGGCAGACCCTGCACTCCATCTCGGTGGCGGAGAAGGGGGTGCTCTGGGTGCGCATGGTCGCGAGCGGAGAGGCTGGCCACGGCTCCACCCCGCGTTCGGGAGAGGCCCCCGACCGGCTCCTCGAGGCCATGGAGGCGATCGCGCGGCGGAAGCCCAAGCCCCGCTTCGACCCGGCGTTGTACGAGCTGCTCGCCGCCGCGGGCAGGCACCACGGCGGGTTCACCGGCTTCGTGATGCGCTCCCGTTTCCTGGTGCGGCTCCTGGCCAAGGGCCAGTTGATGAAGAACCCACTCACCCGGGCCGCCATCACCGACACTGTTCACCTGACCGGCATGGCCGGTGGGTCCGAGCCGAACTCGGTGCCGTCCCAGGTCAGCGCCACCTACGACTGCCGCCTGCTCCCCGGCACCGAGCCCGACGCGGTCCTCGCCGAGCTGCGCCACCTCACCCGCAAGGTGGAGGGGATCGAGTTCGAGGTGCTGCACTCCGTCTCGTCCAACGGCAGCCCGTGGGACGACCCGCTGTACGACGCCATCGCGGCCTACGCGGTGGAGGGACGGCCCAACGCCGCAGCCGGTCCCCTGCTGTCGGTCGGGTTCACCGACTCCATCTACGCGCGGCCCCTCGGCGTCCACGCCTATGGCTACATCCCCTTCGAAGTGAACGGCGAGGAGTTGGCCACCATGCACGGTCGCGACGAGCGGGTCTCGGCGGAGAACGTTCGGGAGGGCCTGCGGCGGCTGTTCAGCATCGTGGTGGACTTCGCGGGCGAGCGCTGACCTCGCCGCCGGGCGGTTACGGGACCTTCCTGGCCCACGGAGTCGCCATGCCGTTCTTCATGCCGGCGCACAAGCTGCGCCTGCCCGACCCCTCTGCCGCCCTTCCGGGGCGTTCCGAGCCGCAGTTCGAGGTGGGCGACACCCACGTCGTGAACGGCAACGCCACCAAGCCTCCGTTCCCGGAGGGCCTGGAGACCGCGATGTTCGCGATGGGGTGTTTCTGGGGTGCGGAGCGGCGGTTCTGGAAGCTCGCCGGGGTGTACTCCACCCAGGTGGGGTACGCCGCCGGGTTCACCCCGAACCCCACCTACGAGGAGGTGTGCTCCGGACACACCGGCCACAACGAGGTGGTCCGGGTGATCCATGACCCGGAGCAGTTGACCTACGACCAGCTACTTCGCGTGTTTTGGGAGAGCCACGACCCCACCCAGAGCATGCGTCAGGGCAACGACGTCGGCACCCAGTACCGCTCCGGGATCTACCCCAGCGACGAGGCGCAACGCCTGGCCGCGGTGGCCTCGAAGGTCGCCTACCAGGAGCGGCTCTCCGCCGCGGAGTTCGGGCCCATCACCACCGAGATCGAGCCTGCGGAGACCTTCTGGTACGCCGAGGACTACCACCAGCAATACCTCGCGAAGAACCCCGGAGGTTACTGTGGTCTCGGTGGTACGGGAGTTTCCTGCCCGATCGGGTTGGAGACCTGACGCGTTGGACGGGCGGTCACCTGGAGCATGTGCCCCAGGCGATGGTGTTCGACGAACTCCAGCTTGGTCCGATCGCTCAGGCCATCAAACAGGCGAATGCCCTCGCCCCCCAGCAGGATGGGCACGAAGGTGATGCACAATTCGTCGACGAGCCCAGCATCCAGCCCTTGTCGGATGAGATCACCCCCGTCGAGATAGACATCCTTGTCGCCTGCGGCCTCCTTGGCCTTCGTAATCAGGGACTCGATGTCTCCCGTGACGGCTCGAACCGAGTCCCCGGCCGGCTCGATCTCACGATGGGTGGCCACCAGCACTGGCGTGTCGCCGTAGCCCCACACGCCCATCCCAGCGATTACGTCATGGGTCCGCCGGCCCATGAGCATTGCTCCCACCTGGGACATGAAGGCGTCGAATCCCAGGGCTTCGGATGGTGCTGGAGGCTCAGAGGCCTCTGGCCCCGGCTCATGCAGAAACGACAGGTCGTCACCCGGTCCAGCGATGAAGCCATCGAGGGAGCAGGCCAAGTAGACACGGACGCGAGAAGAGGCGGACATCAGAGTTCTCCTTGGTCCTGTGACCTCAGGTCAGCAGTGCCCGCTGGGCAATCCGACTGAACGCGGCAATGTGCTTGGCCTCGTGCTCGCGCAGGAACGCCAGGACTGAGCCGACATCGGCGCCGGAGCGAACCAGCGCTTCGACATCCGCCACGTCCTGAGTGCGGGACGCCCGCATCTTCATGAGGATCAGGACTTCGATCCCGACGACCGGGATGGTGCCAGCAGCGCCGCGGGAGAGCTCGCCCGCCAACGGGGGGTCCTTCGGCAGTGCCGCGATGAGGTCGATGACACCCCATTGCACCACCTCCGCCAGCTCAGCACGAAAGGTCAAGAGGGGTGACGTTGTCGCAAAGGCCTCGACGCCGACGATGAAGTCCACGTCCTTGGTGGCACGCGGATGCCCGTGAAGCCCGACAGCCAGCCCACCCACGAGGGCGTGTGGAACGCCCAGCTCTGTAAGCACCTTCGAGACGCGCCTCGCGTCGTCGAGCACTCGGCGAGCC
>JAFDJI010000717.1 GCA_019307545.1 Deltaproteobacteria bacterium
TGGGGTGGGTGAGCGTCGCTTCGAGGTGCTCCAACTCCCCCGCACTCGGTCCTCGGCCGACGTGGCCTCCACGCACCACCACCCCGCGCGCCACCGTCACTGGCTCCTTGTCGTCGGGGTCGAACAGGGCGTCGAACCCCCCGATGTGGTCGGCGTGGTAGTGGGTGAGCACCACCCAGTCGACCCGCAACGTACCCACGTGGGTCTGGATCGCCTCCCGCACCGCGCCGTCATGGGCGTCGTTCGCGACGTCGATCAGCACGGAGGTGCCATCCGGGCCGACGATTAGCGTTGCTTCACCGATGGAGGGCGCCCGGGTGCGGATCTGCTCGATCACCAGGTCGGTCGGCGGAGGTTCGGAGATGGGGCAGTCCCCGGCGCATCCGAAGGGGAGCATCGCCAGGACCACCAGGCGGGTCATCCTCTCACCACCGCACCGATGGCGGTCAACTGGCGCACCAGCGCCGGGAACTCGGCCAGCGGCAACTGGGTCGCGGCGTCGGACAGGGCTCGCGCCGGCTCGGGGTGGACCTCGAGGAACACCGCGTCTGCGCCCGCAGCCACCGCGGCGCGGGCCAGGGCCGGGACGTGCTCCCGCTGGCCACCGGAGCGGTCGCCGGCGCCTCCGGGGCGCTGCACCGCGTGGGTGGCGTCGAAGACCACCGGGACGCCCAGGGCGCGCAGGGTGCCGATGGAGCGCATGTCCGCCACCAGGTCGTGGTAGCCGAAGGTGGTGCCGCGTTCGGTGACCAGGACGCCGCCGTCGCCGTGGGCGGCCACCTTGTCGATGGCGTGGCGCATGTCGGAGGGGGCGACGAACTGGCCCTTCTTCAGGTTCACCGGGCGTCCGGTGGCGCCGCAGGCGACCAGGAGGTCGGTCTGGCGGCAGAGGAAGGCGGGCACCTGGAGGAGGTCGACTATCTCGGCCACCCGGGCGGCTTGGTCTGGGAGGTGCACGTCGGTGGTGAGGGGGATGTTGGCGGCGCGGCGTATGGCGGCGAGGATCCGGAGGCCCTCTTCCAGGCCGGGGCCTCGGTAGCTTGTGAGGCTGGTGCGGTTGGCTTTGTCGAAGCTTGCTTTGAACACCATGGGGATGCCCGAGTGCGCGCAGGTTTCGGCGAGGGAGATCGCGAGGGACAGCATCTCGTGTTCGTCTTCGAGGACGCAGGGGCCGGCGATCAGGGCGAGGGGTTCGTTGGCTCCTATTCGAATCCCACCGACGTCGACCACGGGCACGGTGTTTCCTCCAACTGGGGACCATCACACTCTACCTGGGTGTGCTGGACGTGGTTTGGGTGGGCCAAGGGGCTCTGCTGGCCCACTTCGGGAACCGCTTCGCTGGGAATAGGAACGGGAGCCGCTTCGCTGGGTACGGGGGTCGGGCGCACGCTGCGCGCGGCGCCCTCCTAAGGTTATGATCAACACCATGGAGCTGCCCCGCTGGCCAACGCTCGGCTCCCAGGAGGAGAAGGACACCTACGCGGCCCTCCAGGCGCGGATGCCCGAGCTGTTCCGCGTGCTCACCGCGGATCCGCGCGAGCCGCAGACCGTGGTGATCATCCCCTCGCTGTCCATGGACCCGCGCGAGCTTCGAAAGATCTCGGGGGTGTGGCACTACGAGGAGCGCATGCTGGTGAACCTCATGCTGCTACGCCAGCCGCGCACCAAGGTGGTGTACGTCACCAGCAAGCAACTTCACCCCACGGTCGTGGACTACTACCTGGCGCTGCTGACCGGCGTACCCAGCTCCCACGCGCGCAATCGGCTGGTCCTGCTCGACTGCAACGATGCCTCGGCGGTGTGCCTCTCCGAGAAGATCCTTCGCCGGCCGCGTCTGATGTCCCGCATCCGCCAGGAGATCATGGACATCGAGCGTTCACACATGGTGTGCTTCAACAGCACGTCCTTCGAGCGCTCTCTTGCGGTCCGGCTGGGCATCCCGCTCAACTCGGTGGACCCGCTGCTGCAGGACCTGGGGACCAAGAGTGGGTGCCGCGAGGTGTTTCGGGCCGCGGGGATTCAGCTGCCCTTCGGCTTCGAGCGCCTGTCCACCGTGGACGACATGGCACGAGCGCTGGCCGCCATCTACCAGCGGGACCCCAGCGCGACCCGCGCCGTGGTCAAGCTCAACGAGGGCTTTTCCGGGGAAGGCAACGCCCTGTTCTACTACGGGCAGCTGGACCCGAACGACCCCGGGCTCCATCAGGCCATCCTCGATCAGTTGCCCACCGACCTGCGCTTCGAGGCGCCCGCGGAGAGCTGGGACACCTTTGCCCAGAAGTTCGCGGAGATGGCGGGGGTGGTGGAGACCTTCGTGGAGGGCAAGAACAAGCAGTCGCCCTCCGCTCAGGCGCGGGTCAACGCCATCGGGCAGGCGCAGGTGATCTCTACCCACGACCAGGTGCTGGGTGGGCCTTCGGGGCAGGTGTTCCTGGGCTGCACCTTTCCCGCGGCCGAGACCTACCGGCTCGACATCCAGGCGTCGTGTGCGAAGGTGTCCGAAGAGTTGGCGAAGCGCGGGGTCATGGGTCGGTTCGGCATCGACTACGTCTCGGTGCCCAACAAGAAGGGGTGGGAGCACTATGCCATCGAGATCAACCTCCGCAAGGGGGGCACCACCCACCCCTTCCTCACCTTGAAGTTCCTCACGGCTGGGGAATACAGCCTGGAGGATGGGCTGTTCTACGCGCCGTCCGGCAAACCCAAGTACTACTTCGCCTCCGACACCATCCAGGAGTTCCGCTATCGCGGGTTGTTGCCCGATGATCTGGTGGACATCGCCGTGTACCACGGGCTGCATTTCCACGGGCCC
>JAFDJI010000131.1 GCA_019307545.1 Deltaproteobacteria bacterium
GCATGGGGCGGCCACGCAGTCGGTGGAGCCGGTGTCGTATACCTCGCCGGCGCGGCAGTCGGTGTCCTCCAGGCATCCGGTGAAGCAACTGTGGGACGCCAGGTTGCAGTGGTTGCCCAGGGAGCATTGGCTGGAGTCCAGGCACTCCACCGCACGGCAGCTCTGGTTCGGGTCGCACACCGCGAGCCCCTCGCAGTCGCCGTCGTCGACGCACTCCGAGTCGGAGTCCTCGCCAGCGTTGCAGCCGGCGAGGAGCAGGAGCGCCAACCCCAGCAGACCAGCGGGAGACAACGAGGTGGTCAGGGTGGCGGTCCTCACTCCTCTTCCTCCTCGATCCCGGTACAGAACTGCTCCGGGTCGCCGTTGCCGTAGTTGTAGCGGACCGCGATCTGGGTGTTCGGGCGTGGCATATAGTCGCGGTCGAACACGATGACGGGCTTCTCCTCCTCGCCCTCGACGAGGAGTTGGTAGGTCCACTCGCCGGCGTCGCAGCCGATGACCCGATCGTCCACGGAGACCTGGAGCGAGGGCACGTCGGGCTTGCCCGAAAGGGTGAAGGTGTCCCGCAGCCGGCTGGCGTTGAAGGAGATCTCCGCCATCGTCTCGGCGAAGTTCGTGTTGCACAGGTTGCTGACGATGCCGCCGGTCTGCTCGGCGATCGCCATGTAGCGCGATCCGACGCTCGATCCGGCGACGGGCAGCAGGCAGTCGTCGGCGTCGGTCACCACCAGCGCCGAGGCGTTGAACACGTCCCGGGAGCGGTTGCCCTTCGCCTCGTAGAACGCGTTGGTGTAGTGGTGGACGGGTTCGAAGGACTGGTCCTGCTCGTCGCTGACGAACACGATGGACAGGGTGGCGTTGCCGCGGATGAGCCCCAGGTTGGGCCCGGAGAGCATCTCGGGCTCGAGCGCCATCCGCGCCGCCTCCAGCCCCTGCTCGTAGCCGCTCCCGCAGGCGCCCACCTTCACCAGGTCGTCGAAGAGATCCTCCGCGTTGGCGGTCTCGGGGGTGATGATGGTGTCGAGGTGGAGGTGGCCGGCTTCGGGGATTGCGTCGATGTCCGCCTGGGTACAGTCTCCCCCGGCGTAGGGCTTCTCGATGGTCGTGGTGGTGACGGCGATGTGGTAGTCGACCCCGACCTCGGTGAAGTACGTGAGGAACTCGTCGAACCGGGCGCCCACCAGGATCTGGTACCCGTACATCGACCCGGAATTGTCGATGACGAGCAGGACGTCCACCTCTGGGGACGGGTTCTGGAAGAACACGTCCACCCCTTCGAACACCGCGAAGTCGTACTCCGGGCACCCGGCGGCCAGGAACAATGCCGAAACGGCGCCCAGGGCGATTCTACGGTAACTGAACACGCGTGCGCTCCTCCGTGCGACAGCGCAAAGTAGCGGATCAACCGGGGTGGTGTCCACTCCGGACGTTGGTGCCTACCACACCTCGCACGCTGTCTCTGGCCGCATGGGGCTGCCCACCTCGCAGCCGAACACCTCGCCGAAGGCCGGGAACTGCGAGACGGCCCCGTTGACACGGAACTTGGGGCTGCTGTGGGGGTCGGTCGCGGCGCGCATCCGCTCCAACTCTGGGGTGCGCAAGGTGCACCAACTCTGGGCGTAGCCCACGAAGAAGAGCTTCTCGCCGTCGAGGCCGGCAACCTCCTCCGCGCTGTTGTCGGCGACCCAACCGCGGTAGGCACCAAACGCGTGCTTGATGCCTCCCAGGTCGGCGATGTTCTCCCCCGCGGTGAGGTCCCCGTCCAGGTTCACCCCGGGGAGCACCTCGTAGCCGGAGTACAGCTCGCGCACGCACTCGGCGCGCTCCTCGAACCGCTCCGCCACCTCTGGTTCCCACCACTCGGCCAGGCGGCCTTCGGAGTCGAACTTCCGCCCCTCGTCGTCGAAGCCATGGGTGACCTCGTGGCCCATGACCAAGCCCATGGCTCCATAGTTCAGGGCCTTGGGGAAGGTGCGGTCGAAGAAGGGCGGCTGCATGATGCCCGCCGGGAACACGATCTCGTTCGCGAGGGGGTTGTAATAGGCGTTCACCGTGGGCGCCGTCATGTACCAGATCGTCTCGTCCACCGGCTGCTCGGCCTGATCGAGCCAGTACCGGGTCTCGAAGGCCCGCCCTGCCATCAGGTTGCCGAAGTGGTCGTCGGTGGTGACCTCCAGACCTGCGTAGTCGCGCCACTTGTCGGGGTACCCGATCTTGTTGAGGATGACCCCCAGCTTGGCGACCGCGCGCTCGCGGGTGGTGTCGTCCATCCATTCCAGGTCGGCCATCCCGGCCTGCAGCGCGCCCTCGACCCGCTGGATCATCTCCACGGCGATTTCCTTGCTGTCCCCCGCGAACATCTGCTCCACGTACAGCTGTGCGAGCACGTCGCCCAGGTAGTCGTCGGTCCACTGGACGCACTTCTTCCAGCGGGGGCGGTCCTCCTGGGCGCCGGAGAGCGTCTTGCCGTAGAAGTCGAAGGTCTCGGCCTGGACGGCGGCGCCGAGCGCTCCGGTGGACTCGCTGATCAGCCACCACTGGAGGTAGGTGTGCACGTCCTCCATGGGGGTCTCGGCCACCAAGGCGTCGAGGCCCTCGAAGAAGCCCGGGGTGGCGACATTGATGGAGGTGAGGTCGGGGTAGCCGGTCGCCTCCAGCAGCGCCTTCCACGGGAGGTGGGGGGTGAGCCCCTGCAGGCCGTCCAGGTCGAGCTTGTGGTAGGTCGTGACGGGGTCGCGCAACTCCACCAGGGGAAGCGAGACCTCGGCGAGGGCGGTCTCGAAGCGCACCACGGTGGCGGCATGGGCCGCGGCGTCCTCGTCGTTGTCCCCGAGCAGGAGGAACATGTTGGCGACGTGCTGCTCGTAGGCGGCGCGGATCTCCGCGGCCTCGTCATTGAGGTAGTACTCGCGGTCGGGAAGCCCGAGCCCGCCTTGCATGACCATGAACAGGTTGGTGTCGGGAGACTTGTAGTCGGGTTCCACCGCAGCCCCGAACAGGGTCTCCACCGAGATCACCTGGAGGCGGCCCACGGTGGCCATCAGCGCTTCGGTGTCCTCGATGGCGGCAATCTCCTCCAGGAAGGGCGCCAAGGGCTCCAGACCCCGGGCGTCGATGGCCTCGGTGTCCATGCAGGCGCCATAGAACGCGCCCACCATGGCGAGGTCGGCGTCGTCGCCGGGATCGGCGGCGGCGTTGTCCAGGATCTCGTGCAGGACCTCCTCGTTGCGATCGAACACCGCGCTGAACCCGCGGCTGACCTCGGGCTTGTCGGGGGGGATCTCCGCGGTCGCCAGCCAGCCGCCGCAGGCGTACGCGTAGAAGTCCTGGCAGGCGTCGGCCTGGGGGTCGATCGCCGCGAGGATGGATTGCCCCAGGGCGCTCACCTCTGGAGCGGCCTCGGCCACCGGCGTCTTCGGCGGTGGCGTTTGGCCGGGGCAGGCGAGGAGGAGGGACAGGGACAGGATGAGGGGAGTGGTGAGGTGTCGCATTCGGTCGAGGTAGCCCGACTGCCGGGCCGAGGCTACGGCTGCATCCCCATCGCCCCCACCATGTTCTCGAAGCCGCTTCCGAATTGGAAGACGCCCTGGTCCACGAGGCTTCCGTCGGAGCGGGACTGCACCGTCCGGATGGAGGAAAGCTCCGCCACCAGGATCCACCCGCCACCAGAAGGGCCGGCGACAACGGTGGCGGAGGAAGGGAGGAGGGGCGCTGCGCCGGTGTAGGCGAGGGGGCCCCCGATGGAGAAGGGCGCCTCGCTGTTGTTGGGGTCGTGGTCCAGCGCGACGAGCGCATCGCCGGTACCACTCACCACCAACGCGGATCGGCCCCAGGTGGCGATGCTGACCGGGTCCTCGATGGGGCTCAGCACCTGGAGGCCCTCCACGCCGTCCGGCTGAACACGTACGACCGCCACCCGGTTGGGAAGGCCCGAGAACATGTTGAAGTCGCCTGCGAGCACATACGCGCCGTCGCCGGTCACCGCGGCGCCGCCCACGATGGCCTCGTCGTCCGGCCACATGGAGGTACTGCCCAGGCGTGTCGGTCCCTCCGTGTCGAGGAGGTGGGCATGTTCCCCGGCGGAGGAATCCAGGACGTCCTCTCCGAGGAGCACGTGGTGGTCACCGTCACCCACCGACAGCAGGTGGCTGGGATGGGTGGCCTCGACGATGCGGCCGAGGTTGGCGAGGGTCCCATCGGTGCAGTCGATGGCCACCTCGTAGATGCCGCCCCCTTGCTCGATGGTGCCCTCGTCGAGCACCCAGGCGCGTTCGCCTCCAGGATGTAGGGTGAGACTCACCGCATACAGGGCGTCTTCGTCATCCCAGCCGGGGTGAACCACCGTGGACGTTCCGGTCTCATCCAGACCGAAGACCCCGATGGTGCCGTCGTCGTGGACGGCGAACCCGAGGCTGCCATCGGAGGTGAACGCGACCGTACCCAAGGCAGCACGGCCCATGTGGAAGTTCTGCTCGGTGCGCGAGATCGCCCCACCGGGGTCCAGGGACACCACCTCCCACAGGTCCGCCTGGTTGGCGTCGGCGTCGTAGGGATGGGCGACCACCCCGTACCGGGTGGTGTCGGGATTGGGGCTCCCGTCGCGACACCCCGCGACTACCTCCTCCGGGTCTCCGCCGTTGCAGGCGAGCAGAGTTGCCACGGGTAGGAGCATCAGGGCTCGAACCACTCCTCCTCCTCGGGTGGGGTTCCTACTATGATGCACGCGACCCCCTGACCCCGAGAACGCCGCGGACCGCTATGACACCATTCCCATGACCCCCGAGCAGCAGTCGAAGATGGACAAGCTCGCGGCGCGCGGCCTCGTCAAACAGGTCCAGAGCATGGGTGGGATGGCGTTGCTGCTCGGTCTGGTGTGTTGGATCTTCAACCCGTTCCTGCTCGTGGGTATGGCCGGGATGGGCGCGTCGATGGGGTGCGTGGCCCTGGTGGTGTTCATGGGATCCGGCGTCAGGCGGCACGTGGCCAAGGGAATGATCCTGCTCTACCTCGCCGTCGCCGTGTTCGGGGGGCTGCTCGCTGCGCTCCGGACGGCGCTCGGCTTGCTGGTCATGTCGGGTTGAGCGGGATGACGCGATGATCCGCCTCCTCCCCCTCGCCGCGCCACTGCACCCTGCAGCGCTCACCGGAGAGCTGGTGGAGCGGGTCGCCGCGCGCCTCGGGCAGACCTGCGAGGTCGTCGACCATGGCCCGGCCGAGGTCCTGCTGGTCGTCACCGGGGGCGTGGAGCAAGAGGCCGCCGCGCTGCTCGAGCCCGACCGGGTCGTCCTGCTCCTGGCTCACTCCCAGCACAATTCCCTGGCCGCCGCCTTGGAGATCGCCGCTCATGCCCGGCAGGTGGGTGGCAGCAGTCGGATCCTCCTGCTCGAGCGGGACGGTCTGGACCGGCTGGAGCACCTTGCGCCGATCCTCGGAGCCCATCGCCAACTGCGGGGATCGAGGCTGGGGTGCATCGGGAGTCCTTCGGACTGGCTGGTCGCCAGCGCACCAAGCCCCGCCCTGGTGGCGCGCACCTGGCAGATCGAGGTGGTGCGCCTCCCGATGGCCGATCTGCTCGACGCCCTCGCCACGGCCGCGCCCGAGGAGGTGGCCCCAGTCCTGTCTCGCTTCGAGAGGGTGGTGGAGCCCTCGGCCGACGATGTGGCCGGAGCCCTGGGGGTCTACGTGGCGCTGCGAGGTCTGGTGCGGTCGTACCGGCTGGATGCGCTCACCCTGCGTTGCTTCGACCTGCTCTCCCGGCGCACCACCGGCTGTCTGGCCTTGTCCAGGCTCAACGATGAGGGCATCGTCGCCGGGTGCGAGGGAGACCTGGGCGCGGCCCTGGCCATGATGTGGGCTCGGGCGCTCACCGGTCAGCCCTGCTTCATGGCCAACCCCCAGGATGTCGATATCCAGGCCAACACGGTGGACATCGCCCACTGCACCATTCCCATGACCATGATTCGGTCCGCCGTGCTGCGATCCCACTTCGAGTCCTCCTCGGGGGTGGGCATCGAAGGAGAGATGGAGGCCGGACCGGTGACCTTGCTGCGGATCGGGGGCCCGGATTTGGACGAGGTCTTCGTCTCGGACGGCGTGTTGGTCGAGGTGGAGCGCTCGCCGGCCCGCTGCCGCACCCAGCTGCGGGTCCGCCTGAAAGAAGAGGTCGACACCCTTCTGGAGCACCCCCTCGGCAACCATCTGGTGATGCTCCAGGGTCACTGGGCCGGGACCTTCGACGAGTCCCACCGCCTGCTGTTCCCGCGCTGAGCGTCAGGCCGCGGTGGCCACGTCCTCCTCCTCCTCGACCTGATCCCCCTGCCCGGTCAACCCCATGACCAGGAAGAAGGTGCCCAGGACCGCGTAGCCGGCCACGATGAGTCCCATGTGGTGCGCCCCCTCGCCCGCGGCCCAGGGCAGGTACATGCTGCCGCTCAGGTGCACCGAGTGGATGAGGCCGATGGAGGTGAAGGCCGCGCAGACGTAGAAGAACACCGCCGACTTGACCAACTCCCGGTCGATGAGCAGGGCCAGCCCACCTCCCCAGAGCATGGCGGTGAGGATGAAGCCGTTGCCCAGCACCGCCAGCATGTGGGCACTGTGCTGCACGTGCTCGGGGAAGCTGGCCACGTCGCCTCCCAGGATGGGCTTGACCAGGATGAGCCCCAGCTGCGCGAGGATGGGCAGGAAGGCCAGGGTCACGGCAGGAGAGTGCTTCTTCGGGACCTCGTGGTAGGCCTGATGCACGATCTCCAGCCCGATGAACAGCAGGATGGGGGTCACCGCCGCCTTGGGGATGAGCCCCACCACGAACTGCACGTAGCCGAACACCCCGCCCAGCCCCACGAAGAGCCCGGTGGCGAGGGTGTAGGCGGAGCGGGCCCCCATGGCCTTGTAGGCGGGGTGGCCGATGTAGGGGGTGGACTGGGACACCCCGCCGCAGAGGCCGGCGATGAGGGTGGCCACCGCCTCGGTCAACAGGATGTCCCGAGTCTCGAAGGCATCCCCCGCCACGCGGGCGCTTTCGGTCACGTTGATGCCGCCCACGATGGTGAGCAGGCCGAAGGGAATGGCGATGGCGATGTAGGGTCCCACGTCCGCCATGCCTTTGACGAAGCCCAGGGTGGGGAAGGGGAACTCCAGGTAGAAGTCGGTGGGTGGCCAACTGAAGCCCGGGGTGGCCAGACCCAGGGGACCGAGCACGTAGTACAGCGCCGTGGCAAAGAAGACCGCGAACGCGGCTCCGGGAATGCCGCCGGGCAGGCGGAAGCGCGCCACCAGGGTGTAGAGCACCAGCCCCAGCGCCGAGAGGCCGACGATGGGCGCCTCGAAGATGTCCATCAGGGGCAGGTAGGCGAGCAGGGCCAGCCCGATGCCGCCCAGGGAGCCCAGGAGCCCCGCATTGGGCACCACCCGGCGGACCCAGTCCCCGAAGAAGGCGAAGACGGTCTTGACGACGCCCATGACCATCATGACCGCCATCCCCACGTACCAGGTGGTATAGGCGGCTTGCTCGATGGCCTGGGCCTCGGCCACTCCCGACGCCAGCAGGTCGCCCTTGGCGATGAGGAAGCAGGGGCCGAGCACGGTGAGGGCGATGCCGATGGTGGACGGGGTGTCCAGGCCCAGCGGCATGGCGGTGACGTTCGGGTTCTTCGTCTTGTGGGCGAGCCGGTAGGCCAGCCAGGTGTAGACGAGGTCGCCCACCATGACCCCCAGCGCGGTGCCGGGGATCATCAAGCTGAACACCTTTTCGATCGGGTAGCCGAAGCCAGTGAGCAGCGCGGTGAGGATGACCAGGTTGAGCAGGTTGTCGAGCATCAACGCGAAGAACGCGTTCAGGTCGCCCTTTTTCGCCCACTGGTAGACGAAGGCTTCGCTGGCTTGGGTCATGGGACTCTCCGGGGGAGGGGCCTTCTAGCCCGGATGCATTACCACGTCCGTGGTGTGCAACCGGGCGCCCAAGGCCGCCGGCCCGATCAGCGACCCATCGCCTCCGAGACGGCTCGGGACAGGTCTTCGATGATGTAGGGCTTGTGCACGACGCCCTGCGTCGCGTCCAGGAGTGCGCTCAGCGCATCCTCGGTCAGCACGTGCCCGGTGGAGAGCAC
>JAFDJI010000718.1 GCA_019307545.1 Deltaproteobacteria bacterium
ACCTGCATCGTCCACGAGACCTTTTCGGAGCGGAAGCTCATCGACCTGATGACCGAGCGTCCCGAGGCGCGGGTCATCGCCCACCCCGAGTGCGAGCCGCCGCTGCTGCGCCTGGCGCATCACATCGGGAGCACGTCGAGTCTGCTGAAATACACCCGGGAGAGCGGGTACCAGACGTTCATCGTCGCTACGGAGCCCGGGATCATCCACCAGATGACGAAGGAAAACCCCGAGGCGGAGTACATCGCGCTCCCCGGCATGGACGACTCCTGTGCATGCAACGAGTGTCCGTTCATGCGGCTGAACACCCTGGAGAAGATAGTGTTGGCGCTGCGCGACCTGGAACCGCGGGTGGAGATGGACGAGGCGCTCCGAGTTGCCGCACTGAAGCCGCTCGAGCGGATGATGGCGTTGGGGTAGGGGTCGCTGGGGGCGACTGCTCGGACTCAACGGCGACGAGCCCTCACGTGTGGCTGGCGTCCAGCCACCCGACCACGGCGGCGGCAAAGGCTTCGAGATGGGGAAGGCCCTCGCGTAGTCCATCGTGGATCAGTGCGAAGTCGAGGTCCGCGTACCTGTGCGTGATGAGGTTCCGAAGACCAGCGAGTTCCGTCATGGTGACCACGATGTCCTTGGGGATGCGGCCCTGGCGGCCGAGTGCTTCGAACGCTGCTGCGTAGGTTGGTGGCGTCGCGGCCTGGGCGTCTGCCAGCACGTGAAAGGCAAGGTCGATGCTCGATTGGGCGGCGATCTGGAGCGCGTGCAGCACCATGTACTGCTTGTCGCGATCCGCTTGAAGCTCGTCGAGAACCAGCGTGTCGCGGTAGCGGCGGAGATCAGCGAGTACATCCAGCAGGACGTCGAGGCGAAGGCGTACTGTCTCTTCCCTGACCATCAGCTCTGCTCCGAGGACCGCAGCGCCTCGCGGCGTAGGGCGCGGAACATCTCATACGTGGGGCGGACGTCAAGCCAGCGCACCGTGCTCTCGGCCTCCCACTCCACGCGGGCGTCCCGTTGGCTGTCCACCAACAGGATCCCGTCTCTCAGGACTTCGGCGACCAGGGCTGGCCCCGCGGACCGTAGGTCCACAAGGTCGATCGCCCCTCCCAGCGCGGTTTCGAGGCGGCTCGCGAGGCCACCCAGGTCGAGCAGCCCACGGTCTCGCTCCAGCATCACGGCCACGTCCAGATCCCGATGGGGCTCGTCACGCGCGGCGGACCCGAACAGGTACGCCCACCGAACCCCGGATTCGGCGCCGAGAAGCGCGATGAGGCGCTGTTTCGGTGCTTGATCGCCCATGGTGTGAGCATACTCCACCTCACCCGACTGCGACGCTGCCCCCGAGCGGAGCGGCCCCTTCTCAGGGGAACGTGCCCCCCGGCACCACGACCACGACCTCCCCCTGCTCCTGGCACCCATCGCCCGGCACGTTGGCGATGTCCACGTAGACGTCCTGCAGGACGTAGGTGCGGATGGTGTAGGTGCCGGAGCGGTTGAAGGCCATGCGGCCCGGGCCGCACCACCAACGATCGCCGATGCGCTCGAAGGCGTTCAGGTCGGCCACCTCGTCGCAGTTGATCTCGTCCGCATCGTCCACCTCGGCCCAGGTGACCCGGTTTGGGTAGGCGGGGTCGCCCATCTCGTCGGTCACCATGACGTACAGGGGACGCACGCAGTTGGTGCACCCGGAGAGCAGGGCGAGGGACAGCGCGAAGGCTGCGCCACGGAAGGCGGCGGAGAGGTTTCGCTCCACGATGGCGTTCGGGCGGCGGACATCGGCCATGGCGTCCTCGGGGTGCGGTTCACCTATCGGGCAGGGAAGGGGAGGCAATAGACCCGGGTCGCAAGACGTATAGGGAAAGCACTCCGGAGGGTTTGCGAATGGAAAACACCGCGGTCGCCCCGCTGGCACGGAACTTCGCCAACCGCAAAAAGGTCCTGATCGCGGGCAATATCGTCATGTGGGTGTTCCAGGGCCTGTACACGGTGTCGCCCATCGACCTCATCCCCGACATCCTGCCACTGCTGGGCTGGGTGGACGACCTTTTTGGCCTGATGGTCACGGTGGCCTTCACGGTCTACACCCTGTCCATCCTGCGCAAGCACGGGGTAAAGGCGCTGCTCCCCGACCTGTCGAAGGACAAGGCCGCGGAGAAGACGACCATCAACATGGCGCCGTCCGAGAGCGAGAGCGGGGAGATTGCGGGCTACGAGCCCCTTTCCATCGAGGAGATCCGGGCCCTGTAGCGCGGCCTATTCCCCCCCGGCGACCAGCTTCTTCACCGCCGCCACCCGCTTTCCGAGGAGCCCGAGCAACTTGAACACCTTGCCCAGGGCGCCGAGGTTGAACTCGGCAAGCGTGTGGGCGAGGGCGGTCAGGTTGGCGTCCGCGGGCATCCAGAAGGGCTCGGGGTTGGTGTTGCTATCCACGATCACGGTGCGCCAGCGCACGTAGGTCGGGTAGCTGTGGGCGCTCGCGGCGATGCCGGTGCCCGACTCCTTGGCGCCGGTCCAGGGGATCGTGGGGATGACGCCGGCAAACTTGTGGTTGTTCACATAGGCCATGCCCACGTCGAGCCGCCGCGCCAGCGCCGCGCCCCTGGCGAGGTCCTTGGTCCACACGGAGGCGGAGAGACCATAGCGGGAGGCGTTGACGAGCGGGATGGCCTCCTCTGCGTCCTTCACCCGGATCACCGCGACCACGGGACCGAAGGTCTCCTCGGCGACCACCTTCATGTCCGGGGTGCACGCCTCGAGCACCGTGGGCTGGAAACCGTAGCCGGTGCCGGTGGCCGCGCCCGTGGTCGGCCACGATGTCGAGCTGTTGGGCGTTCTGGAGGGGACACAGGTCGGCGTCCTCGGGGTGTGGTGCCACCCTCAGCTGGCGCACCATCCCGGCGAGGCGCTCCACGAAGGACTCGGCGATGGCCTCCTCCACGTACACCAGTTCCAGCGCGGCGCAGTCCTGTCCGGCGTTGTGAAGCGCCGCATACGCGACCCCGGCCACGGTGCGGTCCAGGTTGCAGTCCGCGAGGACGATGGCGGCGTCCTTGCCCCCAAGCTCCACCGAGCAGGGAATCAGTCGCTCCGCGCACCGCGCCGCGACCCGGCGTCCGGTGGTGGTGGAGCCGGTGAACACCACCGCGTCCACGTCGGCTTCGACCAGTGCTGCGCCCGCTTCTCCGGCGCCGATGATCAGTCCGACGAGCCCTTCGGGCAGGACCGCGGTGCACTGCTCGACCAGCCACCTACCCGCTCGGGGTGTGTGCTCCGAGGGCTTGAGCACCACCGCATTGCCCGACAGCAGCGCGGGGAAGAGCGCCTTGTAGAACTGGAGCAGCGGGTAGTTCCAGGGCTCGATGATCGCCACCACTCCGCGCGGCACGGCCTCCACCACCACCTTCTTTCCGGGGAACTCGAGGGCGGAGAGGCGGACGCGCTGCGGCTTCAGGGTCTTCTTGGCGACCGCCACCGCGCCCTTGGCGTAGCTCACCAGGATGGACACCTCGGTCAGCAGGTTGTCTCCCTCCTGGCGCCCGATCTCCTGGGACAACAGGGCGGCGGCCTCCTCCCGGTGTTCCACCACCCGGCGCGCCATCTCGAGCATCTTGGCGCTGCGCTCCTTGAGGGTCAGGGCGGCCCATCCTGCCTGGGCGGTCCGTGCCCGTGCCACGATGACGGGGATCTGGTCCGGCGGGGTCCAGGGCACCGGCTCCAGCGGGCTACCGTCGACGGGGTTGATGGTTCCGGGTCGAGGGGTGGTGGGTGACGTCGCGGACATCGGGCACCTCCGTTGGGGGGGCGATGTAACGCCGGATCGCCCGGTGTGCCCTGCTCTCCGCGGGTTTCTGGTGCGGTGGCGCGGGTTGTCGAACCCCGCCGGGGTGTCCAGGTTAGGGGTCGACAACCCCAACCTGTCTCGAGGTGCCTGCTATGGCCGTCGCCGTCGCCCAGCCACTCCAGCACGCCGAAGCCGGCACCCGCGTCCAGTACCTGAAGCGGGTCGCGCTCCTCACCACCCTGGGGTTGGGAGTGTCGGTGGTGTCCGGCATCACCTCCGCGCTTATGGTGGCGGTGCTGCCGTTCCTGCAGAACCAGGTGGTGTCGCTGATCATCATCCTGGGGTCGTACGCCATCGCCCAGTTCGTGGCGCCGCGGTTCGTATTCAGCGGCACCCCCGCGAAGTGGATCGGGTTCGGTGTCGGGTCGGTCTTCCAGGGCATCGCCATGGGCTACCTGCTTCTCGCCGCGGTGATCATGGGTGCGCAGGTGTTCGGGAACCCGCTCGCGCTGGTGCTGCAGGCGATGTTGCTCACCGGGCTCACCTCCTTTGGGATGGTGGTGTACCTGTGGAGCAACCCCAAGGAGCTCTCCTGGCTGCGCGCGGGCCTGTCGATGCTGTTCCTGCCCATGCTCATCCTGATGGGGGTCAGCTTCGTGTTCCCGATCGGCGGGCCCTTCGGGATCCTGCTCTCGGTGGTGTTCGTGGGGGTGTCCGCCGTGGGGCTGCTCTACCAGACCAACCAGGTGCTCCACAAGCTCCGCTCCGACATGTACGTGGAGGGGGCCTACATGATCACGATGGGCATCTTGATCCTGTTCTGGAACATCCTGGTGCTGTTGATGAGGTTGACCCGGCGGTAGGGCAGGGGAGGCGTCTGGCCTCAACGACCGGTATACCAGCGAAGCGCTGTCAGGCGGGGGACAGCAGGTGCCCTGCAAGGGGACGGGTGCCGGCTCGTCAATTGCTGGG
>JAFDJI010000719.1 GCA_019307545.1 Deltaproteobacteria bacterium
GGAGATCCTGTTCACCCTGGACCACCCCCACATCGTGAGGGTGAGCAGTGTGAACCTCGACTCCATGCCACCGTACCTGGAGATGGAGTTCGTGGAGGGGACCTCCCTGGAAGAAGAGCTGGAACGCAGGGGCGTGCTGCCCCTCGGCCAGGCCCTGGGTCTTGCAGGACAGCTCACTTCCGCCGTTCGCCACCTGCATCGAAACGGGGTGTACCACCGGGACATCAAGCCCACGAACCTGCTGATCCGCCCCGACGGTATGCTGAAGTTGGTGGACTTCGGTCTGGCGATGGAGGCGACTGGCGACCGGATCACCGATGCCGGGACCACCTTCGGGACCCCGTCCTACGCTCCCCCGGAGTGGGTACAACCCGGAGAGATCGATCCGGGCGCCTGGGACATCTACGGGATTGGGGTGGTGCTCTACGAGATGCTCACCGGCGAGGTGGCGTTCCCGGTGCCCCAGGGTCTGGAGGCCCGCCTTGTGGCGCTCCACATCATGAAGGAGAAACAGCAGGTCGAATGCCTCGACCCTGGGGAGGGGTACAAAGACGACCTGCGCTCTCTGGTCCAATCCCTCACCCAACGGGACCCCAACAAACGCCCGGGCTCGGCGCTGGAGGTACTCGCACTCCTGGAGAGCCTGGACCCGCGCTGCAACCCGGAAGCCGCCACCCTGATCCGTGACGACCTCGACATCGATGCGCTGTGGCGCGCGGTGGCCGACAGCAGCGTGAACCAAACCGTCGATTCGTCGCCCACCGGGGCGCCTGCCGTCGACCCCGACGATGATACCCAGATCGCCTTGCAGGCCCCTCCGGCGGTCGACCCCGATGCCGACACCCTGGTGACCCGCGCGGCGGAGCCCTCTGCGGACCCCGCGACCGCGCGCCAGGAAGCCCGCCGGAGATCACCGAGTATCTCGCTGTTGGCGTTGCTCGGTATTGCCCTCGGCGTGGTCGTCACCGCCACCCTCGCCTTCCGCTCCTACCAGACGACACGGGGGCCGCGGGAAGTGCGGGTGGTGGTAGCCGGGGTGAGCGAAGACCAGGCCGTCGCGGTACGGCTGAACGGATCTGCACCCGCCACCCATGAGGGGTTCACCTTCATCTTCGCCCAGGTTCCGGTTGGAGAGGCGACGTTGGAGTGGGTGGTGGGTTCCGAGTGTGCGGCACCGGACTGCCCGGGCCTGGGGTGCCGTGCGTGGTGTGCCACCGCAGAATCGGTGGCGACCATCCCCAAGGGGTCCGGGCCCTTCACCCTGGCCGTGGAGCTTGCGTTCCCGGCGCAGCGGGAGGTCGTGCTCGAGCTGCCAGACCTCCCCGATTCGCTCCCAGTGACCGTGCAGTTGGACGGCCGGTCTGTCGAGGTGGAGGGATCGCGGGCTCGTGCGAGTGAGGTGAAACCCGGACCACACACCGTGGTCGCCGAGGCGGGATCCTGCTCGCCGGTCGACCGCGGATGCGCGACCCGCCCACAGGGATGCCCGCCTGGCTGCTCGTCGTGGACCGGAGAGGTGGAGGTATCGCTGGGCGTGGAGACCTTCACCTTCGCGCTGCCGTTGCCGATCCCGGTCGCCCCGCCGGAGCCACGGCCGGCGCCGGCGCTGGAGCCGGAGCCGGAGCCCAGCCGCCCCGTCCCTTCGCCAGCGCCCTCTTCCGGTCCCGTGACCAAGGCCGGCTTCGCGGCCTGGCTCACGAGTCACCCGGAGTGGTTCCGGCAGGCGGCGATTGGCGCTGGAAAGGCCGACCAGAGCTACCAGAGCGGTTGGGTGGACGGGCAACCCCCCGGGAAAGATGCCGACGCCGTGGTGAACGTGAGCTGGTGGGCTGCCGAAGCGTACTGCCGCGACCGGGGCGGGCTGCTGCCCGTCGACGTGGCCCCCCACATGTGGGCGGAGTCGTCCACCCAGCCCCTCCAGGAGTGGCGGATCGACGGCGGGAGCCCCTCTTGGAGGCGATTCGACGGAGCCGACTCCCTGGTGGGCCGCTGGGAGCAGAGCAACTCGTTCACCGGGTTCCGCTGCGTCCGGTAGGCGCGCTGATCAGTCCGGGTCCTGGCGGGTGAGCGGACCGAACGTCCAGGACTGGGCGCTCGTGCCGTGACCGCGCCGGCGACCCGTGCCGGGTTCGCCACCCCCGGACTGCACCGGGATCTCCAGCACGAAGGTCGCGCCCTTCCCGGGTCCGTCGCTACGACAGGTCAGCGATCCGGCCATCGCCCTCGCCGCGGCGGCACTGGCATGCAGACCGAACCCGTGGCCACGCTCCTTGGTGCTGAATCCGTGCTCGAAGATCCGGTCCAGGTGCTCGGCCGCAATGCCGATGCCGTTGTCCGACACCGTGAGCCGGACCCGATCCCCCACCGCCTCGGCGTTCAAGGCGAGGAGTGCGGACGAGCTCTCGGCGTCTTGCAGCGCGTCGGCACCGTTGCCGATCAAGTTGAGGAGGATCTGGAGCACCTTGTTCCGGTCGACGTCCAACTCCGGTAGGTCGGTCAGGGTGCACTCCACGCGGGCCCCGGCGCGCTCCAGCGGGTCCGCCTGGATCTGCAGCGCCACGTTCACCAACTTGGACAGAGATGTGCGGTCACCGCGTGTGGCCAGGCGGGCATGGTGCTGTTGGGCGGACAGCGTTGCGCGTACATGATCGATGTTGTCGCGCAGGAACCGGGCCTCGCGCACAAGCTCGACGTGCTCTGCATCCAGGCGTGCTCCGAGGGTCGCGAGGAAGTCCGGGATCTGGCGACCCTTCTCGTGACTGGAGAGGAATTCCGGCAGGTCGTGCGCGTGCTCGGC
>JAFDJI010000720.1 GCA_019307545.1 Deltaproteobacteria bacterium
CAGGGCGCAGGCGTGGGCGCCCCCGGTCTGGGTGTTCGCGAAGGCCATCCCTGCGAGGAGGCTCCCCTGGAGCATGCCGGTCCGGGCCGCCAGAACGGACCCAGTGGCACAAGCGGTACGGAGGTTCGCTCCGATGAGGCGGATCGCCGCCAGGGCCAGTGGTTCGGTGACGAATGTCGCGTGGTTGCCCGTGTAGGACTCGATCGCGTGGATCAGCGCGTCCAGGCCCGTCGAGGCGGTGATGTGCGGCGGCAGCCCCAGGGTCAGTTCCGGATCGAGCACCGCGGCGCGAGCGAACAGGTGGTCCGAGACCACGCCGACCTTGACCTGATCGACCGGGTCGCTCAGCACCGCGATCGAGGTGACCTCAGAGCCCGTCCCCGCGGTGGTCGGCACCAGGATCGTGGGCAGCCCCGGCTCGGGGACGAGGTCCATCCCGGCGTAGCGGCGAATGGGCCCCGGGTTGGCGTGCATCACCGCCGACGCCTTGGCGACGTCCAGCGCGCTGCCGCCACCGAGCCCCAGCACCAGGTCGGCCCCCTCAGCCCGGAGGAAGTCCAGGCAGTCCTCGACGATCGCGAGGGGCGGGTCGGGCGCCACATCCTGGTACAAAGCGGGCTCGAAACCAGATGCTTCGAGCGACGCGCGGACCGGAGCGTACAAGCCGGCGCGCACGATCCCGCCATCGGTGACGACCGCCACCCGGGCGGCCCCCAAGGCACGGGCCACCTCACCGACCTGCTGGACGGCACCACAGCCGAAGCGGATCTCCGGCACCGTGCGGAACACCGAGACGCGAGGGCTCACGACACCTCCTATCCTTCGTAGATCCCGTCCGAGAGCAGGAAGCGGTTGTCGGGATCGCGGGTCTCGCCGATGGACGAGACACGGATCGCCGGCAGGTCCACCACCGGACAGCGCGCCTCGCACAGCCCACACCCCACGCAGCGGTCGACGTCCACCACCGGTCGGTCGACCTGTGCCACCTCACCATCCGGGAGCCGCACCTCGAGCGCGGCGAGTTGGATGGCCTTCGGCTCGGTGGGGCAGTGCTCCTCGCAGACGATGCAGGGGGTCCCAAAGGCCAGCGGCAGGCAGCGGGAAGGGTCGACGAAGGCGATCCCGATGACCACCTCGCGTTTCTCTTCGACCGAGAGGGGGCGCAGCGCACCGGTGGGACACACCTGCCCACACAGGGTGCAGTCGTACTCGCAGTAGCCCCTGCGCGGCTCGAGGATCGGGGTCCACGCCGCTTCGAGCCCGTACTCGAGGCCCGCTGGGTGCAGCCCGTTGGTGAGGCAGACCTTCATGCACTCGCCACAGCGGATGCAGCGCGCGAGGAAGTCCGGCTCGGGCAGGGCCCCAGGTGGGCGGATGCGGTCGGGGGGCGCGGGCCGATCGAGGCCGGGAAGGCGGGCGAGAGGTGCGGCGACGATCCCCGCGGCCGCCCCCACCAGGACCACCCGACGTCCGGCATCCACCCCCTCAATGGGGGGAGACCCCGGGAGCGGGTGGGGCCTTGCCCAGCCGAAGGCCAGCCCCTGCTCACAGGTCGCGGTGCAGGTGCCGCACACGAAGCACTCGGCAGGGCGCCAGCCGCCGCTCGCCGCTTCCTCCGGAGACGCCCCGGCCGGACAGCGCAAAGTACACAGGTTGCAGCCGGTGCACTCCCCACCGTCCAAGCGGAGCGTGCCGTAGCGGGCCACCACGCCCAGCAGGGCACCAAGGGGGCACAAAAACCGGCACCAGAAGCGCGGCCGCACCAGGTTGAGCGCGACGATGCCCACGAACAGCAGGCCGAGCAGGTCCGCCTGGCGGAAGGAGGGCTGCTCGAAGGAGAGCACGTTGTTGCGGAAGAGGTTGTAGAGGGGCTCCGAGACCGCCCGCACGGACTCGGACTCGGTGTGGTACAGGGCATCGAACAGCCCGCGCAGGGCCAACTCTGCCGCAGGGCCGATGGCGAGTCCCAGGGAGCGGATGGACAGGGAGATGGGGTCGAGAAATCCGGCGGCGTGGAACCCCAGGGCCGCAGCGGCGAGCACCCCTGCAAGCATCCCGTACTTCCACCGCTGCGCGGGGCTGTACAACCGTACGCGCCGCTCGTGGGCGGGCCGACGCTTCCCCCACCGGCCGGCAAGTTGGTGGATGGCGCCCAGGGGACAGATCCACCCACAGAAGGCTTTGCCGACCACCAGGCCGAGGGCGAGCACCAAGAACCCTCCGAGGAACGCAGCGGGCAGGGCGTGGGCGGAGAGCAGCGTGGTGATGGTGACCAGCGGGTCGATGTCCAGGAACAGGCGAACCGGCCATCCCAGCTCATCCTGCCCCTCGTATCGGGTCAGGACCAGGAGCACGAGGAAGAGCAGCAGGCTCGTTCCCTGGACGATGCGACGGACCCGACGAAGCAAGTGCCCCCCCTGCTCAGGCGCCCAGGTCCAGTTCGCGGACGGGCAGGGTGGCCAGGTCGCGCCTCCCGAGACCGCGCTCCTCGGCGCGACGCAGACACGACAGGTCGTCCGGTCCCAGACTGAACAGGGACGCGCCGAAGGCGTCCACCGCAACGGGGTCGGTCCCCACGCACAAGGTGCGGACCTGCCGAACGTGTTTGAGGTCGCGCCCAGCGGGGCCTCCCTTCATCATCACCCGCCACGCGTCGAGGACCGTGAGTTGGGGGCGGAACCAGGCGGCGAGATCGACGACGGCCTTCTGGATGTGCTGGTGCATGCGATTTCGCGCCCCACCGACGCAGCCCATCCAGTTCTTCATGCCCAGGGTCACCTTGGCCAGCCCATGGTG
>JAFDJI010000132.1 GCA_019307545.1 Deltaproteobacteria bacterium
CCGGGATCAATGCGACCCCCTGGGAAGTGTTCCTCAGGGACAGCACGCTCAGCGGTTCCACCGACGCGTCGTACGGGGGGGCCATCTTTGCCAATGGACCGATCGTCACCCTCATCGGGTGCGCGCTGGAGTCGAACCAAGTCAGCCAGAGCGGCGGTGCCATCTGGACCAGCAGCTCCCTCTGGGTCCAGCAGAGCAGCTTCCAGTCCAACTCCGCCCGCTCCCACGGCGGCGCGGTGTATTCCAGCGCCGCTGACGCCACCTTCCGCGCGACCAGTTTCGTCCTGAACGCGGCTGGGGCCGAGGGGAGCACTGGCCACGGCGGCGCGGTGCACATGGCCACCGCCGACCTCACGACATCGGACTGCTTCTTCGACCGGAACTCGGCGACCGGTTGGGGCGGAGCCCTGTACTCCTCCGGACCCTGGGACAGCGGCGGAGACGAGTTCACCTGGAACACTGCCAGCTCAGGTGGTGCCGCGGACCTCACGTCCAGCGCGAACGTCTTCCAGGCCCGCTTCTTTAGGAACAGCGCCACCAACGGCGGGGGGGCCCTGTACACCACAGGGGCCAACCAGACGTTCCGGGCGTCCGACTTCGAGAGCAACACCGCCACCACATCGGGCGGCGCCATCTTTGCGACGTCTACCTCCGGGGTGACGCTTGATGGCACCCGGCTCATGAGCAACGTCGCCGGCACCTGGGGTGGCGCGGTGTATCTCGGAAGTGGCGGATGGATGGACCTGAAGGAGTGCAGCGTGCTGGCGAACAGCGCGGACAATGGTGGGGGGTTGTACGCCTGGACCAGTGGGTTCGACGACACGGCCGGTTTCAGAATCCAGCGCACCAAAGTCGAGGGCAACAACGCAAGCTCTGGGGGCGGGGGCTACTGGCTGCAGGGTGGGAAGCTGGATGTCGAAGCCTCCTGGTTCCTCTCCAACAACGCAAATGATGGTGCGGGCGGAGGTGTCTTTGCGTTTTCGCCTTCCTCCATCTCCGTCCATCACTCGGTGTTTTGCGGAAATTCCGCCACCGGCAATGGCGGTGGGATGTACGTGGAGACCGCGAACGGCGATGCGAACGGTGACGGAACCCCGGACGCGATCCGGAACATCTCGTACACCGTGTTCCAGGAGAACAGCTCGGCCAATCTCGGTGGCGCCTACTACGAGCACAGTACGGTCACTTCCAACTCCCGCACCGACCTGGGCGCGGTCACGGTGGCCGGAAACACCACCACCAGCGGCTGGGACAACTACGCTGGTCTGGTGGCAAACTACGACACCGACGTCTACAGCGGCCGCTACCCGGCCCAGTTCGACGTGCACGGTTCGGTGCTCCAGGCGAACGATGCTTCTGGGATCGCGACTTGGGGAGTCGCCAGTGCACATACCACGAGCCTCAGTGTGTGGGACACCCATTTCGGAGACCACTCGGACGACGACATCTACACCGATGATCCCCCGACCGTATGGGGGAACAAGAGCGACGACGACGCCGCATGGTACGGCTCCACATACCCCCTCGCTCCGACCACGTGGTCCACGGGCACTCCCCATTGCGACACCTACGACCTCACCGGTCTTTGGTCCAACGCCACCAGCAACCCCACCAACGGCGCGTCCC
Source organism: Deltaproteobacteria bacterium (assembly GCA_019307545.1). Classification (GTDB taxonomy): domain Bacteria; phylum Myxococcota_A; class UBA796; order UBA796; genus JAFDJI01. The sequence continues at coordinate 1,627 of JAFDJI010000132.1, forward strand.
TGTGGACCCCCATGTACACCGACGACGACTCGGACGGGATCCCCTTCGCCCACGGTGACTGTGCGATCTGCGCATGGGAGGGCGGCAACTGCACCGTTGCCGGTACGCGGTCGCCAAACCTGGCGGAGGTCGCGGGCAACGACGTGGACGAGGACTGCGATCGCGGCCCCGACTACGACGCCGACGGCGACAGCTTCATCGATGAGGCGAAGTATGGCGCTGACTGCGACGATGACGACGCCTCCGTCAACCCGCCGGCCATAGAGACCGCAAACAACGGTATCGACGAGGACTGCAGCGGCGAGGACCTGCTGGACGGCGACGGCGACGGCTTCGAACCCCCCGAGGACTGCGGTGATTCGCTCGTATTCATGCACCCCAACACGATGGACTGGTTCTACGACGGCACCGACCACGACTGTAGTACGGGCTCGGACTATGACCAGGATCTGGATGGGTACGACAGCGTGGACCACGGCGGGACCGACTGCGACGACTACCGCGGGGACGCCCACCCCGGCGGGTTCGAGGTCTGGTACGACGGCATCGACAGCGACTGCGACGGCGCCAACGACTTCGACCTGGACGGCGACGGCTACGTCCACGAGGCCTACGACGCCGAGACGGGCGGCACCGCACCGCACACCGGAGACTGTGACGACACCCAAGCCGCGACCTACCCCGGGGCCCCCGAGATCACCGACGGCATCGACAACACGTGCGACGGCATCGACAACACGGACCAGGACAGCGATGGCGACGGGGTGCTCGACTACTGGGAGAACTACTGGGGCACCGACCCCTACGACATCGACTGGGACAACGACGGCATCACCGACGGCGAGGAGTGGGGTTCGGACGAGCAGAACCCAACGGACACGGATGGAGACGGCCTCATCGACGCGAGGGACCCGGACAGCGACGGCGACGCAGTCCCCGACAGCGAAGAGGGGGCCGACCGGGACACCGACGGCGACAGCCTTCCCGACTACCGGGACGACGACGACGACGGCGACGGCATCTCCACGTACCAGGAGACCGACGGCACCGGCGCGCCCATCGACAACGACGGCGACGGAACCCCCGACTACCTGGACACCGACTCCGACAACGACGGCTCCCTGGACATCACCGAAGGGACGGGCGACTCGGATGGCGACGGCCTCGCCGACTACCGGGACAACGGGAGCGACGCCGACGAGGAGTACCCACCCCAACAGGACCCCGACAATTGGGGCTGCGGATGCCAGTCGGTGCCCGGAACCTCGAGCGCCGGGTGGCCCCTGCTGCTCGCCCTGATCGGCCTGCGTCGCAGACGACGGTAGCCCCCCGAGCGCCGCGACGACGAGCCCTGGTGCGGGTCACGCCCGACTCCTGCTAGGCTCCATTGCGTCGCCCCCGGAGTCCCCGTGCAACGCTACTGGTTCGGAATCGCGGCCCTGCTCGTCCTACCCCAGACTGCCAGTGCGCGCGATGTGCTGGAGGTGGGTGCGGCAAAGACGTACACGAGCATCAGTGACGCCCTGGCGGCGGCCTCTGATGGAGACCGGATCGTCGTCGAGGCAGGGACCTGGAACGAGTGCCTGCAGATCCCCGCGGGCATGGGGGTGGAACTGGTCGCCGCCACGAGCACCCATCCGACCCTCATCTGCGGGTCCCAGGACGCCACCCATGCCATCCAGGCCGAAGGAGACCTGATCCTGGATGGGTTCACCATCCGACACGCCCGCAACGGCGGCGGCATCACGGCCAGCGGCAACTCCCTCGTGGTCCACCACAGCGCGTTCGAGACCCTGAACGCCACGAGCGCCGGGGCCGGGATCCACTCGGAGGGAGCCGAGGTGTTCCTCTCGGAGACCACCTTCGATGAATGCCACAGCAGCGGGGGCAACGGCGGTGCCGTATGGGTGAAGAACGCCGACCTCACCTTGGTGGACGTGGAGGTGAACACCGCTTCCGCGGACATGGGGGGCGCGTTCTCGGTGAGGAACGGAGACCTCACCGGGGTTCGGGTGGTGGTCGACGACGCCGACGCGACCACGGGGGGCGTCATCTACATGGAGGTGCTCGACTCCACCGACAGGGAGTTGTTCCTCAGGGACAGCACCCTCCAGAACAACGAGGCCACCTCCGCGGGCGGGGCCATCTACTCGGACCAGGCCAAGGTGAAGCTCACAGGCACCAACCTCTCCTCCAACCGGGTCCTCAGCGGCACCGGGGGCGCCATCTGGACCAATGGCGACCTGAAGACCCACGCGAGCACCTTCTACGACAACTCCGCAGTCGGCAGTGGCGGGGCGGTGTACGCGAACATGTCCAACAGCACCTTCCGCGGCACCACCTTCTCCACGAACAAGGCGGAGAGCCCGAGCGGCACCGCACATGGGGGCGCGATCTTCCAGAACGGCGGCGAGTTGCGCACCGAGGACTGTGACTTCACCAGCAACACCACCTTTGGGTGGGGCGGGGCCATCCGGACCACCGGTCCCTGGTACGGCGCCGGAGACGTGTTCACCTCCAACTCCGCAACGTTCGGCGGCGCCGTCTACTCGAATTCCGAAATCACCGTCCACCAGGACGACTTCTCTGACAACTCCGCCGGCCAGGGCGGCGCCCTGTACGCCGTGGGCACCAACCAGGTGTTCCACGGGTCGAGGTTCTACGACAACGACGCCGATTACGGCGGCGCGGTACTCGCCGCGGCCGGCTCGGGGCTCACCCTGAACGGGGCGTTGATCGCGCTCAACGCTGCCTCGGTCGCGGGCGGCGGCGTGTTCGCTGGCAACGGCGTCGTGGTGGAGTTGGTGGAGTCCAAGGTGATCTCAAACACCGCGAGCGGGGGGGGTGGCCTGGCCTCTGTGAGCAGCGCGCCGGACGCCTCGGCTGGCATCCACGTCCAGCGAACCCTGGTGCGGTACAACACCTCGGACGGCGTGGGCGGCGGCTACTGGCTGCTGAACGGCAAGCTGGACATCCAGGACTCCTGGTTCTTCCACAACCAGTCCACTGGAGGCAGTGGTGGCGGCATCCATGCCAGCAGTCCAGCTGGTATCTCGGTTCAGCACTCGATCTTCTGCAGGAACCAGGCCGCGAACGACGGAGGCGCCATTTTCGCGTCGGAGGTGTCCGAGTCCCGCGAGATCTTCTGGACGGTGTTCCAGGAGAACACCTCGACCGACGGACGGGGCGGCGCCTATTTCGAGGAGGGAACCGCCGTAGAGGGTAGTCTTACGACGATCGTGGGTGTAACCGTCGCCGGGAACCAGGCGGAGGGGCCCTACGGCGGAGTGGTGGCCGACTACATGCCGCCCAATGACTTCGCGAGCCAGTTCGACATCTACAAGAGCATCTTCCAGGCGAACGGGAGCTCCGGTATCGCCACCGTTGATGCGGGGCCGGGCTACGGGTTCACCCTGTCGGTCTTCGACACCCACTTCGGGGAGCACTCCGGCCGCGACATCAACACCATGGACGGGCTGGAGACCCAGGAAATCAAGAGCGACCAGGACGACGACGCACCCTACGACCCCCTCCTCCCGCTGTCCGACCTGTGGCTCCGCGACCAGATCTGCACGAACGACGACCTGACTGGCCAGTGGGTCAACTCCACCGGGGAGACGAACAACGGCGCTGCCCTGTGGGCTCCGATGTACCTCGACGACGACGACGACGGGGTGCCCTTCGCGGGCGTCGACTGTTCGGTCTGCGCGTGGACGGGCGACTGCATCGAGGCCGGGGCGCGGTCTCCCGATTTGGACGAGGTCCCCGGGAACGAGGTGGACGAGGACTGTCACCTGGGCGCGAATCACGACGCCGACGACGATGGCTACGTGGACGAGGCAATCGGGGGGGGCGATTGCGACCCGGACAGCGAATCGGTCAACCCATTGGCCTACGACACCCCCAACAACGCGGTGGACGAGGACTGTTCCGGCGAGGACCAGACAGACGGCGATGGCGACACCTTCGCGTCGGCCGACGAGTGCGCGGACGGTGACGCGGGCATCCACCCCCTGGCGTTGGAGTCCTTCTACGACGGGACCGACCAGGACTGCACCGGTTCCGACTGGGATGCCGACCTGGACGGATACGACCACGTCGACAACGGCGGCGGCGACTGCGAGGACTTCCATGGCGACGCCCACCCGGGCGGGGTCGAGGTCTGGTACGACGGCATCGACGGTGACTGCGATGGCGCCAACGACTTCGACCAGGACGGTGATGACTACGTCCACGAGGCCTACGACGCCGAGGTGGGCGGCACCGCACCTTACACCGGTGACTGCGACGACACCTTCGCGGCGACGTACCCCGACGCCCCCGAAATCACCGACGGCGAGGACAACACCTGCGACGGCATCGACAACGCAGACCAAGACAGCGACGGCGATGGGGTGCTCGACTACTGGGAGAACTACTGGGGCACCGACCCCAACGACGACGACTGGGACAACGACGGTCTCACCGACGGCAACGAGTGGGGTCCAGACGAGCAGGACCCCTGGGACACGGACGGCGACGGTCTGATCGACGCAAGGGACCCCGACAGCGACGGCGACGCGGTGCCCGACAGCGACGAGGTCGACGGGGACACCGACCAGGACAGCCTCCCCGACGCCCGGGACGACGACGACGACGGCGACGGCATCCCCACCTACCAGGAGACCGATGGCACTGGCGCACCCATCGACAACGACGGCGACGGAGCGCCCGACTACCTCGACACCGACTCCGACAACGACGGCTCCCTGGACATCGCAGAGGGCACGGCGGATTCGGACGGAGACGGGCTCCCGGACTACCGGGACAACGGGAGCGACGCCGACGAGGAGTACCCGCCCCAGAGTGATCCCGAGCGATGGGGATTTGGATGCCAATCGATGCCCACGGCGCCGAACGCGGCCTGGCTGGCGTTGCTGATGCTCGTCGGCCTTCGCCGCAAGCGCAACGCCCCGCCCCGCGCTTCCTAGCCGCCAGCTGACAGCTGACAGCTGACAGCTATTTCCTACAGGTTCATAGCGAGGATCGCGGCCATCACCCCGACGGCGGCGACCACGGCAATCCACACAGAGGCCGACAGCGGCTCCTCCGGCTCTTCTGCCAATTCCACCGCGGATTCCTCCGGTGCCTCCGGGGCCTCCGGTTCCTCCGTTACCCGACGTGGCTCGACCGGAGTGCCCGCCGGGGCCGGGGTGACCAGGTCCTCGGGTTGGAAGTCGCGCTCGCTCGGAACCTCGGTCTCGATTGCGGAGTGATCCGCATCGCGATCAAAGGGGCGACCGTCGAACGAGGGCACCTGGTCCGCGGTGTCCTCCTCGTCGGCGGCACGCGTAGCGTCGAGCAACTCTTGCTCCGAGAGTTGGTACTGCTTGGGATCGGCCAATTCCGTTTCCTCTTCCGGGTCGGTGTCCTGCGCCGAGTCGGGGGCGACAGCCGTCTCCCCCGTCTCATGGTCCTTTCCATCGGCCGCACCGCGTCGCTTCTGCAGTGAATCTCGCTTCTCTCTGCGCCGCTCGTCCATGATCTCGGTGACGAGATCGGCCTGGAGGTCGTCCAACTCCAGCTCCGCGCCGATCGTGTCCAGGGCCTCCCGTATGGCCAGCGCGAACGCTCGACAGCTCTCGAATCGCTCCTCCTTCTTCACCTGCGTGGCCGTCTGGAAGATGCGGATGATGCTGTCCGGCTGGTCCACGACGGCGGCGACGGGCACGGGACGGGTCACCGTCTCGGCCGCCTCGGCGACGGTAGAGGCGTTGGAAGCGTGCTGCCCGGTGAGCAGGTAATGCAGGAGCAGCCCCAGGCAGTAGATATCCGAGCGGGGTTCGAGGTGGTCCATCCCGTAGATGTGCTCGGGGGAGGCATAGCGCGGCGAAACCACCACCGCGGGCTGACCTTCCACCGTGACCGGGTGGGCGATGATGCCCACGGTGCCGAAATCGGTGAGCTTCGGGACCCAGGTACGCGCGTCGTGGAACTCGCCCTGGATGAGCACGTTCTCCGGCTTGATGTCGCCGTGGGTCACGCCCTTTTCGTGGGCGTACTCCACCCCCTGGATGAGCCCGAGGAGCATCTGCAGCGCCTGCACCAGGGGAAGTCCCCCGGAAAACTCCCGGCTCATCACCCGCAGCAGTGTCTTGCCCTCTTGGACGAGGTCCAGGACGAGGGCCACGCGGCCGTCGTCCTCCATCACCACGTCGCGAGCGGAGAGGATGTGGGGATGCTTCAACTCCAGCCCCACCAGTCCCTCCTTGCTGAAGCGCTGGCGCCATCCGGCGTCGGCGTGCAGATCGGCGTGAAGGATCTTGAGGGCGACGGTGCTCCCATAGACCGTGTGGCGGGCTGCATAGACCGAACCCATGCCGCCGCCAGCGACCAGACCTTCGATGGTGTACGGGCCGAACTTGCTCCCGGCCTCGATCTCCGGTGTCTCCATGGCGTGGAGCGCCCGAAGCCCCTCGCGATACTCCCAAAGGCGCATCTCGAGGGGTGGCAACAGGGGGCGATCGGGCGGGTGGCCGGCGGCCGTGCCGAGACCGGCCACCGGGACGTCACGGTGCACCTGGTCGAAGTACACCCCCAGCACCAACGCGAGCACCAGGAGCCCAGACGCCAACAGGCGGTTCGCCATGCCCCGGGCCCATCCCTCGTCGCCTCCGCCGGGTTGGCGCATCCAGCGTGCGAACCACCGGTCCACCCACAAACCGGCGGGCACCGCCAGCAGGCAGACCCGCGGGAACCAGCCCACCACCGCGAGGACCACGCAGGCGAGGAAGCCCAGCCCGATGCACGCCCGGCCGGCGATCACCGCCGCGCGGGAGCCGTGGGTCACCACCAGGGTGCGGTACCCGCGCGCCGCATCCTCCGGACGCTGGAAGGCCTGGGCCGCGAAGTAGCACCCGAGGATGCCGACGGCTCCCAGAGCCCACACCACCAGGGTGCGTGGGTTCGGCGTCACGTCCACCACCGCCCACCCCGCCAGGGGAGAGAGCAGCGCGTACCCGACTCCATTCACGAAGGGACCCATGATGGGGTGCCCCTTCCACAGGGTCGAGGGATGGGAGTAGAGCACGGCGAGTCCTGCACACAGCGCCGCCGCCACCCCTGCGAGGGGGTCCGCCATCACGGCGAGCACCACTGACGCCAGGAGGGCACCGAACCCCCAGCGCTCGATCCCCGCCGGCACAGGGATCGAGGCCCCCATGAGCACCTCGCCCTCGTCTTGATCCACCGCCGCATTCAGCCAGAGGGTCCCCGCGTGGAGGAGTGCCCACGCCGCCAGCACCCACCACAGGTCGCGCCCACCCATTGGAGTGAGCGCCCGGTCCCAGTGGGCCCAGCCGAACCCGACGAGCGGCAACGACACCACGTAGGGGAGCAGACGAGGCCGGGAGAGGACCCAGAGGGCGCGGACCAGGCCGGTTTGCGATTCTGGTGTCAACCGCGCTCCCCGTGCGCCGCCGGGACCAGTCTCGGCATCCGTACCGCGGGCTGCCCGCGCACCTCCCACAGGAACGCCACGATCCGCCGGGCCAGGGCGCCGGGCGATTCCAGGAACGGGCTGTGTCCCACCCCCTCCGGGCGCTCCACCCGGGCGTGGCGGGGGAGGTGCGCGCGAAAGAACGCCAGGCTGGCACGGGGCAGGATGCGATCGGACCGACCCCACATCAGCAGGACGGGCATCCGGAGCCCCTGGAGTTCCTCGGGGGCGAGGAAGTGTTCCCGGGAGAGCGAGGTCAGGAGTGCTCGGTGTTCCGCGCGAGCGAACTTCTGGCGGACGCCCCACGCGAGGAACTGGCGCATCAGCACCCGGTGGGCGAACAGGTCGTCTACGAAGCGCAGGGCGTCGGCGTGGCTCCGGAGGTCGAAGGAAGCCCGGAAGGCGTCCACCTCCCCTGGCGGCATGGGGGCGCCACTCGGAGACACCACGAACAGCCCACACACCTTGTCCGGGCGAGCAGCGGCGTAGCGGATCGCGGCGAATCCGCCCATGGAGTTCCCGAACGCCACGACCGGTTCGTCGATCAACGTGTCGAGCGCTTCGAACAGGCCGTCGCGCACAGTTTCGGCACTCACTCCAGCGGCCGGCACCTCGCTTCGCCCATGTCCCGGGAAGTCCGGAAGGAGGATCCGCCGCACCCGCCGTCGCATCCGGGGGAGCAGCGGGGCGTAGTGGACCCCGGAGGAGCTGAACCCGTGCAGCATCAGCAGCGGTGGCAGGGCACCGTGGCCGCGAGCGTCGAGCACGTGGATCCGACCGACCGAGGTCGGAACCTCCCGGCTCCGATACCCCCGCAGCTGCAGGGCGGCGTCGAGGAGTCGGTCGGCCAGGATCGGGATGCGTAGCAGCGGGCACTCCAGCTTTGGTCATCCCGATTGTCCACCACGAGATAGGAGGCGGTCCACACTGCCGGAGAGAGAAGTGAACAAACGGCTGGACAGGCAGGGTCGGGTGATGGAGTGGCTGCACGGCCCTCAGGGCGTCCGTTGGGGCACCAACCCCCACGACTACGATTCGGAAGCCGTCCTGAGCGCGATGCGGCATGTGCAGCGGTTCTTCGGCCCGCGACGATACTTCTCCATGCAGGTGGAGGGGCTGGCGCAGGTGCCTCCCGCACCGGTGATGGTGGTCTCGAACCACTCGGGCGGGACGTCAATCCCCGATGCGTGGGGATTGATGCTCGCTTGGTACGAGCATTTCGGGGTAGAGCGGCCGATCCACCCGATGGCCCACGACATGGTGTTCTCGAACCGCGTCACCGGGCCGTTCTTCTCTGCTCGCGGGGCACTGCGCGCCGACCGGGAGCTGGCGATCCGCGTGCTGCGAGACTTCCGGCGCGACCTCGTGGTGATGCCGGGAGGTGACCTCGAAACCTGGCGGCCGTACCACGAACGGTACAAGGTCCGGTTCAGCGGCCGCCTGGGCTACGCCCGGATGGCAATCCAAGCGGGGGTGCCCATCGTGCCGGTGGCCCATGCCGGTGCACATGAGACGCTGATCGTCCTCGCCCGCGGGGAGCGCCTCGCCCGGGCGCTGCACCTGCCGGAGCTGGTCCGTGCCAGCATCTTCCCCGTCCACCTCTCGCTTCCATTCGGGCTGACCTTCGGGCCGTTCCCCCACATTCCGCCCCCCACCCTGCTGCGCTATCGGGTCGCGACGCCGGTCTACCCACCCGTCCGAGTGGCGCCTGGGGAGGAACCCCCGGAGGACGCGGTCCGTACGCTGGACAGGGCGGTCCGGGAGGCGATCCAAGGGGAGTTGGCGGTGCTGGCCTGGGAACGGGAGACGCTCCTCGAGCGCGTCGGAGCCCGGATCCGAAAGGCAGTCCAGTCGCCCGGCGCCGCAATTCGGGCACGGGCACCGCTTCGCTGGGCACGGGAGGAGCCTGTTGGGCTATGCCCGCCAGGCTCCTAACCCTCAGGGCCGGAACAGGACGCTGACCTTGGCGAACACCGTGCGGTCGTAGACCGTGTAGTGACCAGAGAGGGTTCCCGTCTCGGCATAGCCCAGCCAAAGACCCGTGCCCGGGTGGAGGAGCCAGGTAAGCAGCGCCGATCCCACGAAGCTGTCGTCCAGGGTGGTGCCACCGCTGTACTCGCCGATCAGGCGGGCGCCGAGGGTGCGGCTGAACTGGTAGCCCAGCTTCCCCCGCAGCCGGGTGGAGCGCTCCACCGGATCGTCTTCCGGATCGAGCCAGCGCTGGCCGATCGAGGTGTCGAGCCGAATGTGCCGGGTGGGCCACAAGGTGAACCGGAAGTCGAGGCCGGTGGACTGCGCGGGAGCGAGTCGCGAGAAGTCGAGCACCCGGCCCGTATAGGCAACCGGGTTCATCTCCAGCCACGCCGTCGGACGGGCCCAATACCACGCACCGACGTAGCCGCCGTCCACCTTGATGGTGTCCTCCCACACCCGGCGGTGGCCGTACCACACCCCGAGCCCATGCGGCCCCTCGTGAATCTCGACCTGTGCCTGCGCCCGAGCCCAACCATCCCCGTCGGCCTCGGAACGAACCTCGACCTCGAGGAACGGCATTACCGTGTCTACGATCCCCGGCTCGAAGGTGTGGTCGATCCGCCCGCTCACCTGGCCGAGACCGGTCTGGGTTGCGAACCCGGTCTCCATCCGCAGGTCGGGGTGGCTCCACATGCCTCGCAGGAAACCGCCGGTATCGATGCCCGAGAAGCGGGTGATCTCGCCTGAGAACCCGTACCCCGTCAGGGCATCGCCGTGGCCGTCCGCGGTGTGGCTGGCGAGCGCACCGCCCGCGGCAATCCATCGGTTCCCCAAGGGCAGTCGCACGTCGAGACCGCCGATGTCGTGCGAACCCGCCGGCCCCCCACCCGGAGGGAGGAGCCGCTTGTCGGCGAAGGACAGCCCCACGTAGCCCGACCCGAGCACGTCCACGGCGACGCGCGCCACCGAGTTGGCTGCGAGCGCCCCTTCCACGTCCTCCGGACCAAACCCGGGAGCACCGTGCTCGTGGACGGATTCCCTGGGGCTCTGATCGATCGCGTGGAGCAACCCCACGCTCACCCGCCCCTCCTTGCCTCCGACCTTGGCCCCACCCACCGGCTCGACGATCGATCGGGTGTACAGGATCTCGTGGCGGTCCTCGAACAGGTCGAAGCCATCGAGGAAGAACGGCCGCTGCTCGGGGAACCAGAACGCGAACCGCTGGTTGAGGTCGATGGGCGCCTCGTCGTTCTCGACCTGGGAGAAGTCGGGGTTCACGGTTCCGGTGAACCCGATGTTCGGGGTGATGCCGAACCGGGCGTCCAGAGATGGGCGGAAGGCCTGCAGCGGCTGCCGGAAGCCGGTCCACTCCAGGGGGTCGCCGTCCGCCTCGCGGCTGCCCTGCTGGATGGCGGTGACCGTCGGCATGATCTCCAGGCCGCTGCCCCGACGCGGCGGTTCGAGCCGTAGCGGTGCGGCCTGGGAGAACACCGAGGGCGCATGCCGCTCGGTGATCGGAAAGGTGTACACCCCCATGTCGTGGATGTCGATCCGCTGGAGGATCAGACCCCACTCCTGGGGCCCGTCCACCGCCGGGTACTTGAGCGACCGGAACGGGATGGCCACCTCCAGTTCCCAGGTGTTCCCGTCCACCCGTCCCATCGAATCGATCACCGCGTCCCAATAGAAGTTCCAGCGTTCGGCATTCACCCGCAGGTCCTGCTGGACCCCCAGCGGGTTGAGGTAGAACACGTACCCGGCGCGCTGGTCCTGGAAGGTGTCCAGGAAGATGCCGATCTGGTCGTCCTGGTTGAGGTCCTCGCGTGGGGCCCAGCGGTACCGCACCGGCCGTGCATGGTCGACCCGCACCCCGATGTAGAGGACGCTATCGTCGTGCAGGATCCGCACCTCGGTCAGTCCCGGCGGCGCCCCCCCCTGGGTCGGTGAGGAGCGAACGAACTCGGTGATCGGCACGGCCTCGCTCCACGCCGGCTCGTCGAGTTGGCCGTCGATGGTGATCGGGCCTGCCATACGTGCGACATCGACAGCCTGCGCCATCGGAAGCAGGAGGAGGGGCAAGAGCAAGGGCGAATCCGGGTCAGGACCCCTCAGTGTCGTCACACGTCACAAGATCACACAAGGTTGCGTCATCGCATCCGATCTTGCTCAGGGACCGGCGATCGCGGCGAAACTCCCGAGCGCAGCACCGACCACCGCGACCACCGCGAACGCCATCGCCGCCAAGAGGCGGATGGTACCGTTCGACGCACCTTCCGCCAAGAGCGCCTGCGCTGCCGGGAGGACCGACTCGACGCTCCCCTCTTCGTCCCCGGGCAGGGCGAAGGCAGGCTCCTCGGGCAAGGCCAGGTGACCCGCGTCGTCCACCAGCGGAGTCTCACCTTGGAGCACATCGGGTTGGCCGTCGAGATCATGGATCACGAAGTGACGCCCCGTGCGGGCGTCCCGCACGATGACGGTCCCGTTGGCCAGTACCTCACAGGCGAGTTGGCCCACTCGGCCGCCCGCGGCGGAGTCCTTCAGCATCTCGACGCTCTTGCCCAGCGCCGTGATCCAGTTCTCGGCGTCCACCTCCACGGGGCGGTGACCATCGGCATAGACGCGGAAGTGAGTGGGGTTCTCGGGTCTATTCATGGAGGACATCAGATTCTCAATAGATAAATGTGTCCACATAGTGACACGGTTGGAAGCGCAACACAACAAAAGACGACCCTCGAACGCCGCATCGCCTGATCGATGCAAAATGCCGTCCGGGAGTTTCCTGGATGAACCGTTCGAAGCATAACCACGCGATCGGGGTGTGGCTAGGCCCCTGTCGGGCCATGCCCGACGGCTCCTCCCGCGCCCGCGCCCGTGCCCAGGCGAAGCCCGGTGCACGTGCCCGAGCGTGCGCCGGCATATGCGGATCGACTTGCGGACCGACTCCCACAGTGGCACGTGGAGGACATGCGTGGTTTGACGCTGCTCACCGTCCTGACCCTCGCCTGCTCCTCCGGGCAGGTACGCAGGCCCCCAGGCATGGACGACAGCGGATCGGACACCGCCCAACCCACCGTCCCGGTCTCCCACGACCGCGAGCTTCGCGGGGCGTGGGTCGCCACGGTGGCGAACATCAACTTCCCGAGCACCACCGGCCTCTCCGCATCCCAGCAGCAGGCCGAGCTGCGCTCCATCCTCGACACCCTGGTCGCGTCGCACCTCAACGCGATCTTCTTCCAGGTCCGCCCGGAGTCCGATGCCCTGTACGACTCCGACCTCGAACCGTGGAGCCGCTTCCTGTCGGGAACCCAGGGCGTCGACCCCGGCTACGACCCCCTCGCGTACCTCGTCGACGAGGCCCACGACCGCGGCATCGAGGTCCACGCGTGGCTCAACCCCTACCGGGCAAAGTCCAGCTCCGGCAGCACCGCCGTCTCGCCACACCCGTCGGTCACCCTGAGCCAGTACGCCTACCCCTACTCCACCTACGTCTGGATGGACCCCGGCGCGCAGGCGGTGCAAGACCACGTGGTCGCGGTCATCGCGGACGTGGTGGACCGCTACGACATCGACGGGGTGCACTTCGACGACTACTTCTACCCCTACCCGGACGGCACTGATTTCCCGGATTCGGCGACCTACGCGGCCTACCAGTCCGACGGGGGGATGCTGGGCCTGCACGATTGGCGCCGTCACAACGTCGACACACTCGTGCGGCGGGTCTCGGAAGCGGTCGCCACCGCCAAACCCCACGTCCGTTTCGGGATCAGCCCCTTCGGCATCTATCGGCCCGGCATTCCACCCGGGATCAGCGGACTGGACCAGTACGACGCGATCTTCTCGGACCCTCCCGAGTGGAAGGAGCAAGGGTGGGTCGACTACCTCGCCCCACAGCTGTACTGGCCGTCCACCCAGACCGCCCAGGCCTATGGCCCACTCATCGAGTGGTGGTCCGCCCTGCCAGTGGAGGGCCGCTACACCTTCGCGGGTAACTACCTGTCCAAGCTGGGCTCCAGCAGCGCGTGGACCGTCGACGAGTTCCGCACCCAGGTCGCGCTGTCCCGCGCGCGTGCGGGTCAGGGTTCCTTGGGCAACATCTTCTTCCACATCGGGCCGCTGCAGGAGAACCAGGAAGGGATCCGCGATGTGTTCCGCGACGAGCTGTATCCCACGCCTGCGCTGACCCCCCCGGTGTTCGCGATGCGGGGCGTCGCGGTGGGGGTGCCCGACGTCACGGTGGAGGACAACACCGTCACCGTGTCCCACTCCGACGACGTCTTCGCCTGGGTGGTGTACCGTCAGCAGGACGCCGCCCTCATCGTCGACCGCATCGTGCCCGCGTCGACGACCACCATCGACCTCGAGGACGGCACCTGGGCGATCAGCGCGGCGGGGCGCCACATGGTGGAGAGCCCCGGGGTGACCCTCGAGGTGGGCGCGGGCAGGAGCCCGTAGCACGTATGCCCTCGGGCTCCTCCCGCACCCGCACCGCTGCGCTGGGCACGGGGACGCCCGACGGGCTAATTCGCTTCATCCGAACGCATTGGAGGTGAGATGGGCAGGATCCTCGACGCTTG
>JAFDJI010000721.1 GCA_019307545.1 Deltaproteobacteria bacterium
ACCCCGGATTCCCCGAAGACGTACACGACGCCCAGGCCCGTCCGTCGTAGACCGGTCACCCGCAGCGTGTCGCTTCCGACGCGCTCGACCTCGATGCGGTCGGCGTCGAGCACCACGAATCGCTCGAAGGGCCCCACCTCCACGAGCCGGGACTCGCCGCTCTCCACCGTCCAGGGGGAGGCGTGTTCTTCCTGCGCGAGCGCCGGTCGCGCGACCAGAACAGCCACACCGAGCCACGATGCCAGCCGACTCGTGTGCATGCCCGCCCTGGCTACTCGTCCCCGACGACGAAGGCGTGCTGGGCCGACGCCACCTCGCCCGGTCCGTACGCCAAGGTGACGATGGCGTCGTACTGCCCTGCCTCCAGGCTACCGGTCCACTGGGCGTCGATCGGCAGCGCCTGGCCGGGCAGGACGACCCGCGACCGGCTCGCCAGGGTCGCCCGCACGGTCCCCGCCTCGTCGAGAACCACCACCCGGCTCTCGACCTGCAGGTGCACGTCACCATCGTTGCGGGCGAACGCCGTCACCCCGAGGGGCGTCGAGGCGGTCGGCGGAGACACCTCGACCCGGTCCAGTGCCAGGGCTTCGGTGCCCGTCCCGTCGATCCGCACCGAGAGCAGAGCGGCCACCCCTGCCCCAATGCCGGCCGCCGCCTGCTCGGCGCCGTCGACGTGCGGCACACCGCCCACCAGCACGACGACGTAGAACCCCCCCGTCGCGTCCGGGGGCGGGGTGAGCACCGCGGTCAACTTTCCCTGCGATCGGGGGGGGAGGACGAGCGTCGCGGGGAACACCTCGGTCCAGGCGGAGGCTGAGCGTTCCGTGCTTCCGGCCACCACGGTCCTGTGCTCGGTGCCGTCGTGCCACCAGTCGGCCAGGCTGGTCCGGACGGCCAACGGAGCGTCCGCCCGGTTGGCTACGTGGAAGGTGACCTCGGACGACACGCCGGCCTCCACCTGAACGTCGGTGATCGCCGGCGCGACCGCGAGGCTCGTCGCCCACGCGGTGGACGCGGCCAGCAGCGCGAGGAGGGTCGTCACCGCGTGGCCGAGTGCGTCAGGGCGACACCTGGGCGAAGTACTCCAGGCTGGCGAGGGTGTCTCCGGGAACCTGGGACCCCGTTGGGAACACCATGGCGACGTCGGTATGGACCACCGTGCCCGTGGGCTGGCCGCCGCCCGTCTGGAGGGAAGTCGCTCCGATAAGCTCGAAATAGGTGCTCGTCTCCCAGCCGGCGCCCTGGTGTCCGACGAAGCTGATGTTGAGCGTGGCTCCGGGGTTGGCGCCGCTCGGTGCCGCCGTACGCCGCACCCCGATCGAGACGCCGTTCGGACAGCTGTGGTCCGCTTGCACGTCGATCTCGCCTACGGCGATCAACGACGTGCCGTTGGTGTACTGGTTGCCGCCAAAGGCGAGGATGTCGCCCGATGTCAACCCCGGTGTGATGTTCTCCAGTCCGACCACGTCGCTGACGCCGGCGCCCCCGGCCACGAAGCCGCCCCCGACGAGCCCGGTCCCCGGGCCGTCAGTCGCGGCCGTGGTCGTGACCGTGATGCCGCAGGTGATGTTGGCAATCACGTCCATGCCCTGCCCAGCGAAGTCGTCGCCGATGGTGACGCCGGCCAGCGCGGATGGTGCCATCAGTCCCGCCATCGCGACTGCCACTGTTGCCCGGTATCTCTTCATTCTCTCTCCCACGTTCGAGTTCGGATTGGTAACACATCCAGTCGTTCAAGTTTAAAACGTTAGCGCAGCCACGTCGAGCGTGGCGCCGATTTTCAGACACTATCCAGCGATCATGGAGCGGACATGGTTCGCGCCGTGTAGACTGCGCGGCCCGTCACCGGCCCCGGACGCGTGCCCGGAACGAACAGCGCGATCTGGTGCACCAGGAGCCCCCCGTGGGGGGGGGCCGTGAACACGAGGGTGTCGCTCGGGCCCAGGGGCACGCCGGCGGGGCCTTGGGCGCCCCAATCGGTGTGGGTGCCGGGCGCAAACCGGGACTCGATCCCCCCGGTAAGGCCCTCGAAGCGTAGCGAGACCTGGATGGAGCGAGCCCGGGCAGTGTCCAGGCGGCGGGAATGCACCCGCAAAGCCGATTTCCCGCCCCAGGGCTTCGTGGTGACCGCGCGGGGTCCCGCCAACTCGACCGGCGCGCGCCTGGGCGTGGGTGTGAGGTGCAGATCCAGCCCCGGGCGGACCTCGACCTCGATGGTGGCGACGAGCCAGGTCCCGAAGCCGTCCGCCGCGGGCACGGCGTCGCCCCCTTCGGTCGGCTGGAGGCCCATGCCGACCAGCCCGAAGTCGAGGCTGACGTCGTGCGCTCCGGGCGTGACCCGGGTGCGGACACCCGAGTCCGGATCGGTCGCCCCGCGCACCTGGATCTCGAGGTCTCCGCCCCAGGCCGGAGCGCACGCCAGCGAGGCGAGCGCTACCAGGACTCGTGGAATCCAGTGACCGATGTTTGCTCCCAGTGGGTGGAACGTATCAGGGCACGTCGGCGCGTGTCGCAATGGGCCGGCGGGCAGGCCCTCAGTGAACCGAGCAGGAAATGCACGGGTCGTAGGCGCGCACCAGCATCGATCACAGCTTCTCCAACTCGGTATCGGAGGTGCCCCGGCCGGCGTGCTCGGCGGCGAGCGCCTCGATGTCGTGCTGGATGTTGGCGTGGTTCTGGGTGGTGGGGATGACGCAGTTGGCCTTCACCACCCGGCCGTCCTCGCCGTAGATGTGGTCGTGGTAGAGGATGCCCCGCGGCACCTCGACCGCGCCAATGCCGCGGCCTGC
>JAFDJI010000133.1 GCA_019307545.1 Deltaproteobacteria bacterium
AGCCCACGCCCTGGAAGTCCACGATGGGGGTGTCGAACTGGCGGCGCTGGGTGGCGTAGCGCGCCGCATATTCCAGGGCGGCCTGGCACAGGCCCACGGCGGTGGCGCCAATGGTGATGCGCCCCGAGTCCAGCGCAGCCATGGCGACCTTGAACCCGTTGCCCTCCAGCCCCACTCGGTTCGTCAACGGGATTTCGACGTCCTCGAGAATGACCTCGGCGGTCGGGTTGGCGCGTAGCCCCATTTTCTCCTCCTTTCGCCCGAAGGAGAGGCCCGGGGCGTCCCCGGGGACGAAGAAGGTGGAGATGCCACGGGCACCGGCACCCCCGGTGCGCGCCATGACGACATACAGGTCCGCGTAGCCCCCATGGGTGATCCAGAACTTGGTGCCGTTCAGCACGTACGCGTCGCCGCGCCGCTCCGCCACCGTCTTGAGCGATGCGGCGTCGGACCCGCTCTCGGGCTCCGAGAGACAGAAGGCGCCCACCGTCTTTCCGGCAGCGAGGTCGGGCAGCCACCGCGCCTGCTGCTCCTCGGTGCCGAATTGGACCAGGATCACCTGCGGCAGGCCGGTGACCGCGATCGAGACCGCGTAGGAGGCGGAGACCCGCGCGACCTCCTCCAGCACCACCGCGTACTCCTGGTAGCCGAGGCCAAGACCGCCGTACGCCTCCGGGGTGGGAACCCCGAGGAACCCCTGCTCGCCCATGCGGTGGACCAGGTCCTTGCGGAACCGCTCTGCCTCGTCGTCCTCCTTCGCGGTGGGGGCGATCTCTGCCTCGCAGAACTCGCGGACCGCGGATGCCAGAGCCTGTTGATCCTCGGTGCGTTCAAACATGGAACCGCCTTCGTGTCGGTGGTGAGGTGTGCGGGGACCGAGGTAGTAGTCCGTTCCGTGCTCTACCGACAAGAGGCGCCTCAACCGCCAAGAGGACGCGAGGTCCGCAAGAACCTCCGCTTGACGAAGGTCGGACTTCTGGAGGATTCTGCCGCCTCCCTAGGGCCTTTTTGGGTCGGAGCCGGAGAGCAGGGTGTCCCGCTTGAGCACCCGGACCCGCTCCACGGCATCGGTGAGCATTGGCACGATCTCACGCGGCTTTCCCGGCTTGCCCTCCACCGCGACCAAGGTGAGGTCGACCGCGGGCACATCGCCTTCGGCCACCGCGATGTGCTGGATCATGGGCCGGATGTCCAACTCGTAGAACCGCACCCCGGAACGCTTGTGGCGACCCTTCTGCTTGGCGCGCCGTTGCACCGGGATCGCCTCGGCCGCCTCCAGGGAGGCGACCCGCGCCGCCAGCTTCTCCCGGTCCTCCCCGGGGAAGGACAGGGTGTAGCGCGCCCCCCGTACCAGGGACATCAGGGAGCGTGCGCCCAGGTCCACCTCCCAGACTTCGAGGAGGCCAAAACCCTCCGGGAGTGTCCCGCGTAGCCGTTCGAGGAGCGCGTCTGGGTCGATCCGCTCCGCGAGGACGACATCCATGTAGTCCCCCACCGTCTCCTCCCCAGAGGGAAGGGCCGCGGAAAAGGCCAGCCGCGGGTGGGGGTGGAACCCCTGGGTGTAGGAGAGCGGCGTGCGCGCGCGGCGCAGGGTGCGCATCCAGGCGTTCATCGCTTCCAGGTGCGAGAGGAACCGGGCGCTCCCGGTGCGGGCGTACCGGAACCACAGGCGCTGGGCTGGTGGGGGTTCCTCCCAGGCGGGGCGCTCGGGCTTCGCAAACTGTGCCTCCAGTTTCCGGCCCTGCACGTGGTCGCGGAGCATGGTGGCGCAAAGCTCGCGCTCGACGTCGATGACCCCGCATTTGTGGCACTTGCGGTGGCGGCAGTCTGGAGCGTGCTTCAGTTCCTGGGCTCGCTCCCAGTCCTGCACGAGCCACTCCTTGTCCACCAGGACGTCGATGTGGTCCCACGGGAGCCGCTCATCGGTGGCGCGCTCGCGCATCGCGTCCTCGACGTCGAAGCCCACCTCCTCGATCGCCTCCATCCACAGGTCGAGGCGGAGGTGCTCGCCCCAGGCCTCGAACCGGGCGCCCTTGAGGAATGCACATTCGATGAGGTCGGCGGCGCGGCGGTCGGCGCGGCTCACCAGCCCCTCGAGGAAGGTCTCGGCAGGGTCGTGGCGTCCGAACTTGATGGCCCGGACCCGTCCGAGCCGCGCGCCCAGGAGGGCCTGTCGGCGCTTCGTCTCCGGTAGGGAGATCTGGGCCGCCCACTGGAAGGGGGTGAAGGGCTTGGGGACGAAGGTGGAGACCCCCAGGTTCACCCTGGCGCGCGGGTTGACGGCGCGCCCCCCCTCCCAGGTGCGGATGGAGAGGTCCGCGATCGCCTCCACATCATCGTCCCGCTCGGTGGGCAGCCCGATCATGAAGTAGAGCTTCACCAGGTCCCAGCCCAGGGCGTAGGCGCCGCCAGACATCCGGAGCAAATCCTCGTCGGGGATCCACTTGTTGATCACCGCGCGCAGGCGCGTGGAGGCCGCCTCGGGGGCGAAGGTGATCCCGGTGCGCCGCGTCTCCGCCACCATGTGGGCCAGCTCCACCGAGAAGCTGTCCAGGCGCAGGGACGGCAAGCTCACGCTCACCCGCTCCTCCCGCGCTGTCTGCACCACCCGGTCTACCAACCGCTGCACCTGGGAGTGGTCGCAGGTGGACAGGGAGACCAGGGACACGTCTGCGTACCCGGTTCGCTCCAGGGTGTGGCGCATCAGGTCGTCGACCCGTTCGATGGTGCGTTCCCGTACCGGACGGGTGGTCATTCCCGCCTGGCAGAAGCGGCAGCCCTGGGTGCACCCGCGGAGCACCTCCAAGCTCACGCGGTCGTGGACCTGTTGGGTGAAGGGGACGAGGTACTCCGTGGGGAACGGGGCCGCATCGAGGCTGCGGGTGATGCGCTTGCGGATGCGCGGGGCGCCCTGTTGGGGGAGGATTCGGCCGTCAGGGAGGGTCTCGAAGGGGTACAGGGCGGGGACGTAAACCCCCTCCAACCCCGAGAGCGCGAGCAGCTTGTCGGCACGGGGCCTGCCCTTGTTTCGGCGCAGCACCTCGCAGATCTCGACGATGGCCTCCTCGCCGTCCCCGATGACGAAGAAGTCCATGAAGGGGGCGAGCGGCTCCGGGTTGAACACGGCCGGTCCCCCCGCGAAGGTGAGCGGGTGGTCCTCGGAGCGGTCCCGCGTTCGAAGCGGGAGCCCCGAGAGGTCGAGAACATTGAGGATGTTGGTGTAGGTGAGCTCGGACTGCAGGGTGATGCCGATCCCGTCGAGTTGGCCCAGGGAGTCCTTCGACTCCAGCGCGAACAGGGGCAGCCCACGCTCGCGAAGCGCTCGCTCCATGTCCAGGGCGGGGGAACAGGCGCGCTCGCACCAGGCCCAGGGGAGCTTGTTGACGATGGCGTACAGGATGTGGAGTCCGAGGTTCCCCAGGCCGAGGTCGTAAAGGTCCGGGAACACCAATGCCAGCCGCACCTCCACCCGGGAGACATCCTTGTGCACCGCGTTCAGCTCGGTCCCCAGGTAGCGGCTCGCCTTCTCCACCTGGGGCAGGATCTCGGTTTCGAGGACCTCGGCAAGGTTCATCGCGGGGGCTCCTGGCCTTGGGAATCGATCCGACCGCGCCCACCCGTATCACGAGCCCTGGACAAACGACCAAGGGGTCCGCGAAGGCTCTGGAGGGGCTCGCGCCGGGAAGACCGGATAGAGGGCGCGCCATGTTGGGGTCCCGTCAGCTGTGGACGGTACTCGCCCTCGCGGCCGCGACGGCGTGTGCCAGGGTGCCCCCCGATGCGATGCTCCCTCGAAGCGGGACGTCCCTGTACGACGTGGTGGTGGCCGCTGCCTCCGGGGAACGCACCGTCACCTCGGTCTACCTGCTGGAAGTGGTGCCAGGGGCCGAGCGGGTGTGGACCATCCGCACCGTGCACACCGAGGGCACATGGGAGGAGACGGGCGGCGCATTCGCCTTCGACTCGGGCGATCCCAGGCCGGAGGACCCCTGGCCGCTGTTGCTGCAACACGCCGTGGCCTCGGTTCCGGCGGTGGTGCAGTTCACCGACGACGGGGTCCCAGTGGGACTGGAGGAGGAGGAGGGGTGGCGTATGGCCAGCCTGAAAGCCATGCAGGCGCTGGACCTCCCCTCGCAGGCAATGGCGTCAGGGGAGGCACTGCTGGATCCCAGGGGACTGGTGCGCGATCTGCAACGGAACTTCCCGGGGATGCCCCCGGAGGGCGTCTGGGTGCGCGACGAGTCCATCGCGGGGTTGCCGTCGCAGCGCATCGAGTCCTGTGAGGCCACGACCGAGGGGCGGCGGGCGGTGTGGCGCTGCGAAGGCGAGGTGGAGGGTCCGAAGGTGGGGCCTGCCCGCCTGCACCTGATGGTGTCGTCTTCCGTGGTGGTGATGGACAAACATGGCCTGGTGTCGTTGGAGGGGACCTACAGCGGCACGTTGGTGATGCTGGACGAGTCCGGGACCGACCTGGTGGACCGGCCCGTCGCGGGGCGTCGGCTGGTGGTTCGCCGGTGAGCATACGCGGGATCGGGGACGCGTACGCGTTCCAGCGGCTCCTGTGGCTGGTGATCGGGACGGTGATCATTCCCACCGCGATCCTGGCGGTGTACGGGGTGTTCGCCATCCGCAACCAGCGCGCCGTCTTCCTCCAACGGGAAGCGGCGGAACGGACGGAGCACCTGCTCGGTATCGCGGTGGAGTTGGCTCACGAGATGGACCGGCTGGATGTCGAGGTCCGGGATCGGGCGAAGGCATGCCTTCCAGAGGGTCCCTGTGAGCTGGCCCTACCGGGCGTCACGGCGGGATGGATCTGGCTCCGGGATCCGCCTGCCGAGCTGGGCGGTATCGGCCTGCCCACGGGTGTGGGGAGCGACACGGTGTGGGTCACCCCTCCAGACCAGTCCGCGCCGGTGGGGGTGTTTCGCTCGGGCGACTCCTGGGTGGCGTGGCGGGTGGACATGATCCAACTGCAGGAGTTGGCTGCGACGGTCGGCGGCGAGCGTCATCCGCAGGAGGGGGGCTTCGGCCTGGAGTTGGCCCGACCCGAGCCGCTCCTGTCCCTCGACGAGATGATGCGACGGTTCCAGCAGCCCACCTACGCCGCGACCCTGTCCCTGGAGCCGCCCCTCGCTCAGTGGCGGCTCACGGTCCTCCCAAGCAACCAGGCGGCGGGGATCCTCACCCTGACGTCCTGGCTGTACTTCTTGGGCCTGGTGGCCCTGGTCGCCACGGTGGTCACGGGTACGGTCCTTACCCTCGGCGCCACCATGCGCGAAATCAGGCTGTCCCGGCTCCAGACCGACTTCGTGTCCAACATCTCCCACGAGCTGCGCACGCCGTTGACCTCGATTCGGATGTTCGTGGAGACCTTGCAGTCGGGGCGCTTGAAGGAGCGGGAGAAGGTGAAGGAATGCCTGGACCTTCTCGCCCAGGAGTCGGATCGTCTCTCCCGGCGCATCGAGCGGGTGCTGAACTGGGCTCGGATGGAGGCCGGGCGTCGGGTGTACGAGGTGGAGACCGTGCCGGCGCGGGAGGTCGTGGACGATGTGCTGCAGGCCTTCAAGAGCCACAACCTTCTCGACGGTTTGGAGGAGATCGTGGTCCAAATCCCCGAAGACCTGCCACCCCTGCGGGTGGACCGCGACGCCATCGTGGAAGCGCTGCTGAACCTCGTGCAGAACGCAGTGAGCTACACCGAGCCGCCCCGGTGCATCACGGTCAGCGCCGAGCGTAGGGGAAAGCTGGTGGGCATGAGCGTGGAGGACAATGGCCCGGGCATCCACCG
This sequence comes from Deltaproteobacteria bacterium, assembly GCA_019307545.1. Taxonomy (GTDB): domain Bacteria; phylum Myxococcota_A; class UBA796; order UBA796; genus JAFDJI01. The sequence goes on from JAFDJI010000133.1 coordinate 5,789, forward strand.
CCAGGACCGGCGTCGGATCTTCGAGAAGTTCTACCGGGCCGAGGCACTTCTCTCTCGGCGCATCCAGGGCAGCGGTCTCGGCCTCGCCATCGTTCGGGCAGTGGCACAGGGTCATGGCGGCACGGTCGACCTGTGGACCGAAGTCGGCCGTGGGAGTCGGTTCACCATCTGGCTCCCCGCGGCGTAGCGAGGGCAGTCACCGTCGTCCGGGGCCCTCGGATCCGAGACCCAGGAACCGTCGCAGGCCCATTGCGGCGGTCTCGCCTTCCAGCGCCACGAAGACAGTGTCGTCTCCCGCCAGGGTGCCGAACACGCCGGCGAGGCGGGCGCCATCGATGGCCTGCCCGATCACGTTGGCGAAGGCGGGCTCGGTCTTCACCACCACGAGGCATCCCGCGGCGGTGAGCTGGAAGCTCCGGATCGGTACCCCCAGGTCCGGTGCGGGCGCGAGCCGATAGACCCCGCCAATCTTCTGCGCCCCGATGGTGGCGAGCTCCCTGGAGATGGTCGCCTGGTTCAACTGCAGACCGGTCTCCCGCTCCAGGGCCCGCACGATTTCGGACTGGGTCTGGAAACGATGATCAGCGATGAGGTTGGGGAGAACGGTGCGCCAGTGCATGCGCGAAGCATAGTATGTGCATATCAGGATGGCAAGCGCGCCGAATCATCGGCCCCGCAATTTCCAGGAAAAGGCATTATGCAATGAACTCTCAGAGGCAACCGCGGCGCAGGTGGTACATGCAGGAGACTTGCATTATCGACGTCGCAGTGTGGCAAGCAGAGACCCGCCCGACCCGCGTGGAGCCGGGCGGCTTCCGGAAGCTGCGGGGTCCGGTCGATGCCGGTGCCGAACCCGCGCTCGTGGGCCGTCTACGCTACGACTGGAAGTTGTCGTTCACGAAGGCCCAGTTCACCAGGTTCCAGAAGGCCTCGATGTAGCTGCCGCGGGCGTTGCGGTAGTCGACGTAGTAGGCGTGCTCCCAGACATCGCAGGTGAGCAGGGGGGTGCTTCCGTGGGCGAGCGGGGTGTCGGCATCGTGGGTGCCGACCACCTCGAGGTTCCCTTGGGCGTTCTTCACAAGCCAGGCCCAGCCGCTGCCAAAGTGACCCGCCGCCACCTTGTCGAAGGTGGCCTTGAAGGCCTCGAAGCTGCCGAACGTCGCGTCGATCGCGTGGGACAGGGCGTCGCTTGGCTTGGTGTCGTTGGGGGTGAGGCAGTTCCAGTAGAAACTGTGGTTGTAGTGCTGGCAGGCGGTGTTGAACAGTGCCGGCGCCTCGTCGATGCGCTTCACCAGGTCCTCGAGGGGCAGATCGGCGAAGGCCGTGTCCTGGGAGGCCGCGTTGAGCTTGCTCACGTAGGCGGCGTGGTGCTTGCCGTGGTGGTACTCGAGGGTCTCGGCGGAGATGTGCGGCGAGAGGGCATCCTTTGAGTAGGGCAGCGGGGGAAGGCTGAAGGCCATGGGGACTCCTTGGTGCTTGGGATTACTCCCCGGCGTGCCACCCCACATCGGTGCGGTAGCGGTGCCGGGTGATCTCGTGAAGGGATCCGTCCGTTCGACGAAACCGGAAAGCCAGGTCGATCTCCCTACCGTGTAGCTCCACCATCCACCACCCCTGGATGGGGAACGCTCCACCATCCAGCACCCATGGCGGAGTCGCGCCGGGCGGCAACGTCATCTCGTCGAGCAGGGCCTGGTGGAAGGCCGGATCCAGCGCCACGTCTGGTTGTGGGGATCGAAGTGGCCACGCCACCGCCAGGTCTTCCCCGGGCACCCCGCCGTTTCCAGCGACCACCCGGGCCTCGCCCCAGGCACCACCCGGAAGGAGCAGCTCGTTGCTGGGCGTCCCGCCCTGGAACACCACCATGAGACGATCCGCGGGAGCGTGATCCAGCGCGGCCTCCAGCACCGCCCCGGCGTTGGGATCGGCGCGGCCGGTGAGGGTGGTCGCGGGGGTGGGGAGGAAGAGCAGCAGGTCGTAGGCGTCGGCTCCGGACACCGCGCGTGGGAGCCAGAAGAGCTGTTCCGCCCACCGGTCGCCCATGGCCTTCCGGTCGGTCTCGGTCAGCACGAGCCGCCAAAGCCCCTCCCCCACCCTCAGGTCGAAGGACGACCACCCCGCCGGGCTGTCCGGCCGATCGGCCGGTCCGGCGCCGGGGAATGCTGCGGCGAAGCCGACCAGATGGCGGTCGCACTTCAGCTCGCCCGAACCGGCAACCGGGACAAGCTGTGCCCCTGCCTCCACCACCGGCGCCCACCGCTGGTG
>JAFDJI010000722.1 GCA_019307545.1 Deltaproteobacteria bacterium
ATGATCATGGCGGACAATTCCGGGTCCATGCTGAACATGGTGTGGCACCCGGATTACGGCGCCAACAAGGCCCAGACCCAGTGCCAGGCCTTTCGCAACGCGTGGGGCAGCTCCGAGAGTCGCGTTCTCTATCATCCCGACGGGAGGATGGACACGCTCTACACCAAAGACGGAATTGCCATCCGCTACCGAACGAGCTGGAGCGGTGCAACTCCCGAGAGCTGGGAACCTCCCATCTACCTCGCGGACGGCACTCAGATCTGGCGGGACGAGGATGAGGATGGCGTCCAGGACGCCGGAGAGGACCTCGTCTACCACCGAACCTGCAACCCCGACAGCAGCTGGGACATCGACTCTCACTGCTCTGACCACAACGTCGTTTACGATCGCTGGGGCGACCCCATGACCAACGCCTCGGGAAACCCCTTCTACTACTACAACGAGAATGACACCGGAGGATCCAATAGGGCCAACGTCTTCACCCGCGTTACACCCGCCGTTCAAGCCACCCAGGCCGGACTCAACCACCTGGACTTCGGGTTCCACTCGAACGTCTGCGGTGTCTCCACCACGGGGTTCTCGCTGCCGGTGGGCGATCCAACCAAGATGTGGCAGCAGGGCGACACCATCTGGATCGAGCCCGGTTACCTCGACTTCCTGTTCAGCTCCGTCGGAGCCGCCGCCCGCCAGGCCGTCTTCTCTCCCACCGCCGCCAACGGCGGTCTTCGCAACTACTCTCCCTGCCTCGGGAAGCCCGCCGGGGCCACCTACGAGCTTCATCGCCGCACCCGCACTCAGGCCCTGCAGACCATCCTCGAGACCGTGGTGTGCGAGGTCAACCAGAAGAACGTGGTCCGGTTCGGCCTGGCCCAGTTCCGCACCGGGGGAAGCGGCTCCGACCCCAACGGCGGCTACGTGGTGCTTCCGATCCAGGACCTCAAGCAGTCCGACGGAAGCCCCAATGTCTATACTCTCCACGGCGAGACGGTCTCCCACGGCGAGCACCTGGGCCGCGTAATCGGAGAGATCGGGCCCGACAGCTGGACCCCGCTCGGCGAGACCCTGTTTCAGGTCTACACCTACTTCATGAGCCGCGAGGAGGACAAGCTCCCCTACGGGCGGAACTCCTCGGGGACTCAGAACAGCACCCAGTTCCCGGTCTACAGCTACGACACTCAGCAGCCCTGCAAGCCCGCCACCAGCACCTGTGGTGCGGACGAAGTCGGCGGCTACGCCCTGGCCCTCCAGGCCAACGGCGATGCCAACGCCGCGGCCCCACCGTCGCCGGTGCAGTACTCCTGCCAGAAGAGCTTCGTGCTCCTCATCACCGACGGCGGCGCCTGGGGTGACCTCTTCAACGACGTCGCCCCCACCAGTGTCAGCCGCGGCTTCGACGACTTCCGGACCCTGATCGGCGATCACTACACGGGCGATGCCGAGACCGAGTGCTGTTACGACGACGACTTCACCGGCACCTGGGTGACATCCGACGTCGCCACCGCCGCCTCGCAGTGGGCCATCCACTCGCGGTATCTCGACGACATCGCCTACTTCATGAATCGCTGGGACTTCCTGCCCGACGAGGCAGACTTCACGGGCGCCCAGACCATCGACGTCTACACCGTGGGCTTCTCCATGGAGGGGAGCGGCGCTCCGGCGGCCACTCTCGCCAAGACCGCCGCCAACGGCAACGGCCTCTATTTCGAGAGCTCGGACGCGGACCAGCTGGCCACCGACATCGTCAAGGCCATCAACGACATGGTCAGCAAGGCCCAGGCCTTCACGTCGGCCACGGTCCCCGCCAGCCGAACCACCGACTCGAACAACTTCTACTCCAGCTACTTCGTTCCGCGCGACGACTCGCCGTTCTGGGACGGACACCTGAAGAACTTCAAGTTCACCGCGGCCGGCGACATCCTGACCAAGGCCAACAACTGCGCGGTAGGCAGCAATCCGGCCGCCACGCCGCCCTGCACCAATACCGGCGCACTTCGCACCGGGGCAGAGGCCGAGTGGGACGCCGCCGTGTCCATGCCCACACCCACTCTGCGCAAGCTCTTCTACGGCACGCCGGGCACGAGCATATTCGCCCAGGCCGCAGACTGGGACAACGTGATCAAAGACGACTTGGATCTGGTGGCCTCCGATCTCAGCGTGGCGCCCTACGACGCGGCCAATCAGAGTGGTATCACCGACACAGATCTGGGCACCCTGGCCGGTCTGCTTCGCGACAACATCAAGGGCTGTCAGTTCGGAACCAGCTGTACCGCCCGGACGCTCGAGAACGGCACGACTTCCATTCTCGGGGACATTTTCCACTCGAACCCCGTGGTGGTAGGTCCGCCCAACTCCGGCATCAACGACATCTCCTACCGCGCCTTTGCCGCCCAGTACCGCTACCGCGACCGCGTGATCTACGCCGGCTCGAACGACGGGTTCCTGCACGGGTTCCACGCCGGCGACTGGGACGGCAGCGCTACACCTCCCGGCTACGATCGAGGCACCGGCGCGGAGCTCTTCGGATTCATGCCGAGCGCGGTGACCAAGAGCATCAAGAGCCTTCCGGTCGCCAACCCAACGAACCGCGGCTACTACGCCGTTGACGGTTCACCCGTGGTCTCGGACGTCTGGTTCTACCGGAGCATCGGGTCGGGAGGCGCCCTCGGTGCCACCGACAAGCTGTTGCTCCACCCCCCCTACACCGACACCACCGCGATCGCGGAGGACAAGCAGCGCTGGCGCACGGTGGTCATGGGGGGCCTACGGCAGGGCGGCAACACC
>JAFDJI010000723.1 GCA_019307545.1 Deltaproteobacteria bacterium
GGTGCTGTGGAACCTCCCGGCCGATGCCACCGGTCTCCCCGAGGACTTCGGTCTGGAGGACCACCCCTTCCAGGGGAAGAACGGGGCTGCACAGCGCGGGTGGATCGCCCACTGTCCCCCCCGGGGCAGCGCCCACCGCTACTTCTTCGAGGTCTACGCCCTGGATACGGAGCTGGAATTGAAGCGGAGGGCGAAGCGGAAGCACCTGGAAGCCGCGATGACAGGGCATGTGCTTGGCGATGGTGCGCTGGCGGGCGTCGTGGACCGGCGGCGCAAGAAGCGGGGAGGGGAGGAGTAGCGCCCGTCAGGACTTCTGCGGCGACCACCAAGCGCCCGGGGTCGCGATGACCGCGAGCGCCACCCCGTAGCAGGCGACGCCAACGAGCAGCGCGACATCGAGTCCCCATGCGAAGGCCACCAGCAGGATGGCCGAGGCCCCCAGGACCGACGTCGCGCCGTTGATGGCGAAGCCCCAGTCCACCAGTGCACCCACCTTCTGCGTGCCCTTGGGGAAGGGCATGCCCATGAAGAAGCCGAGGGGGAACACCAACAGGGCGGTGATCGCGATGCGCAGGGGCATGGCCGTGCCGCCGAGCGCGTCCGTCAGCGGCCGGAGGAACATGATCTCCAGCATCAGCCAGGCCACGATGGCCAGGAACGGCACCCGACTCCCGAATCGGGGCGCGAACCGGCTCCCCACCCCCGACGCGATCAACAGCGTGCACAGCAGGGTCGCCATGGTCGCCGCGGAGGGGCCGATGAACAGCGCGTAGCGCTGGATGAGCACCACCTCCACGATCATGAACCCCGCGCCGATCGCGCCGAAGTACGCCCACCCACGCCACCGCAGCCGGTCGCCGGGGCGGAGGTAGGGGAGCAGGTTGAGCGGCAGGATCAGGAGCAGCGCGATGCCCACGACCACGCAGATGAGCAGCTTGGAGATCGGGAAGCCCATGAACTCCCACGGCATCACCTTTTCCAGCGCGGCGGTGTCGACGTTCTTCCACCTCCCGAGCTGTGCGGGGAAGGGTCGGTCGTCGGTGCTGGGGGAAATGTCGACCGGCGCCTCGTCGTACTGGCTGCGCCAGCCCTGGGTGACGATGCGGTCGATGAGGTTGTCCGCGTGGGCCTCGGGGGCCGGGTAGAGCAGGTGGATGGCCTCCTCGATCTCGGGGGAGAGGGGGGCGAGGGCGTTGTTCCGGATCTCCTCGGTCAGCGGCTGTTTGCCGAGCAGGATCACCTGACGTCGCATCTGGGGGAGCGCGTAGACCGCGATGTGGGATGTGGGGTCCGCGACGCCCTCGTGGCGCAGGGCATCCAGCGCGGATGTCACCAGGCGCGGCATGTAGAACTGATGCTCCATCATCATGAAGCCGCGCTCGGACAGCGCCCGCCAGTAGTCGCCGAAGGCCTCGGTGGTGAACAGGTAGCTCTCGGAAAGCGCAAAGGCGCCGGAGGTCATGGCCGCGAAGCTGTTGGAGCTGAGCGAGAAGATGATGTCGAACGCGTCGGGATGGGCACGTACGTACGCTCGGGCATCTTCGGTCACCACGACCACCCGCGGGTCGGCGTAGATGTGGCCGGTGTAGGCTGCGAGGTCGCCCTTGGTCATCATGTGGTTGATGTGGGGAATCACCTCGACGGCGTGGATCTCGGCGGCGCCGGAGTCCAGCGCCTGGAGCACGTCCGTCCCACCGCCCGAGCCCAGCGACAGGAAGGTGAAGTCCCCCTCCATCCGGTCCATCAGGTTCGCGACGGAGATGCCGAACTCGAAGGGCTCGCGGTCGGGACGGTCCCAGTCCCCGTCGAAGCGCCACAGCGGGCTGTTCGCGGCGTTGTCGATGTTGATGCCGCGGAAGTCCTCGTCGTACTCGTAGATCTTGATCTTGGCGGTCGCATCCCAGTGGGTGTGAATCACCGGGGCGCGTTCCTCTTTGGGGACCTCGAGCACCTGGTCCGCCGTGAACGCGAAACCGAGGGTCCCGAACAGCAAGGCGATCGGTAGTGTTCGGGCGCTCCCGGTGCTCGCGTGGAACGCCGCGGCGACCAGGGGCAGGCACAGCAACACCGCCGCCACCGGGGTGCCGAAGAGGTTCATGCCGGTCACTGCGAGCACCACGCCCAGGCCGGCGCCCACCAGGTCGGCCATGTACAGGCGGGGCATGTCGGCGTGCTGCGCCCGGAAGACCAGGGCCAGTGCCACCCCCGCGAAGGCGAAGGTCGAACCGAGAAGCACGATGGCGGAGGCAAGCCGGAGGAGCATGCTTCCGCTGGACAGGATCTGGGAGAAGTCGAGACCCATGTGCAGGACGATCCCGGGCGAGGCCAAGCCCAGCAGCGCGGCCAGGGACAGGATGGGACCGAGGGTGTCCTTTTGGGTCAGGGACGGCAACAGCCGCAGCGAGAGTGCCCCCAGCCCGAGGCCCAGCACCCCCAGCGAGAGCACCAGGAAGGCGAAGGTGTAGAAGAACTCCGCGGAGAAGACGCGCGTCCACGCCATCTCCAGCGCGACGACAGCACAGGAGGTGAAGCCCACGACCAGGTACGATGTCGCGGGGGAGCGGGTTGTCGGAGTCATGGACGGTAGAATACTCCTTCGTGTCCACCGCGCTCCCTGGAGCGGGGTGAGGATATAGTCCAAAACTGGTTTCCCCTGGGAGGCGCACATGGTGTCCTCGTTGGTGTCGGCGGTCCTGCTGGCGACGGCGACGCCGAACCTGGTCCTGGTGACCATCGACACCCTTCGTGCGGATCGCCTTGGTTGCTACGGACACGTGCC
>JAFDJI010000724.1 GCA_019307545.1 Deltaproteobacteria bacterium
GGACAGGCCCACCACCGCGGTCCCCGGACAGTAGCCCGAGACGACGAAGCCGACCCCGAGCAGCAAGCCGCCTATCAGGGCGGGCCACAGGTAGGTGGGGGTGACCTGGACCAGCGACAGGTCCAGGATCCCGAGGCCCGAGAAGAGGGTCAGGCCAAGCAATGCGGTGACGATGGCGGTGAACATCACCTTCAACACGCGCATGTCCGTCCCGTAGAACTGGGCGGCCAGAATCGGAGCCTGCCCGAACCCGGCGCGCTCCAGCACGAACCCAAAGGCGACCCCCACCAGGGTGAAGACCACCAGCCCGCCCTGGTACCCGAGGATGTCCAATCCGTAGAGGGGAAGGATGGTCATCGCCACTCCTTCCGCACCAGTGGCGCCATCAGGTACCCCCCGGCAAACAGCGCCATCATGGTGATCCAGGACCCGACCGACAGCAGCGCACCACCCGTCAGCGCCTGTCCCGAGGTGCAGCCTCGCGCAATGCGGGCCGCAAAGCCCAGGATGATGCCTCCCGAGAAGGCGAGGGTGAAGCGGGTCGCGAGGGATATGGCGCGGCTCCGACCCATGGTCACCCCCAGGCGCAGCCGACCGCCGGAGTAGGCCCCCAGCGCACCGCCGAGGAAGACGCCCAGGACCTCGAAGATCATGAAGTCGTCGAGCACGTTCTTGCCGTGCCCGGCGTACTGGCTGAAGTAGGCGTTGGCCTCGACGGCCTCCGGACTCACGAGTTGGACCGCGGCGATGCCCAGTCGATTGGTGGCGCCGGTCGAGCCCAGGCCAAAGCCGAGCAGGAGAAAGGACGCCAGCAGGACCAGCCCAAGCGCGATGCCGGCCAGGTAGGGATTCCAGTGGGGACGCGGGTTCATGTCACGACCTCCGGCGATGGGGCGTCGATGAGGGGGTGAAGAGGCATGATCGGTCTCCTACGGGAACGCGCTGAAGTTCGACGCCTGGCCGGAGTCCACCAGGATCCACCGCAAGGACAGCCCCCCGATGAGGATCAAGGCGGGCGTCAAGCGCAGCGGAGGCAGGCGCCGACGGATCTCGAGTGCGTCGAAGGTCACGGGCACCACCAGCCCGAGCAGGACCACGAGCACCCAGAAGGGTCCCCCCCACTCCCCGGCGGTCAGGTTGTGGAGCGCGTGTTGGGCGGCCCGGTCACCCGTGGCGAACCCGACGAGCATGGCGCCGAGGAAGAACAGTTCCGCACCGATCGCGACCAGGTCCCAACGAACGAGCCAATGCCGCTCCTCCGGGTCCAGGGAGAACAGCAGCAGGCAGGCCGCGCCCGTGGACAGCCCCGAGGACAGGAACAGCGGCCCGAGGACCGCGGTGTCCCACTGGGGGCGGGCGGACAGGGTGCCCAGCAGCAGACCGGTGTAGACCCCGAGCGCGACCCCGGCGACCACGGCCCCCCACAACACCTGGTTGCGCCAGCCGTCGGCCCCTTCGAGCACCCATTCCAACGCTGAACGCAGCCGCAATTTGCCCACCAGGGCCCAGCCCAGCAGGCCCGAGCGCTCCCGTGCATCGAGAGACCCCAGACCGAGCAGGAGCCCGACCGGGTAGACCAGGAGCAGGATCCACGAGCCCCAGGACATGGGGGACGTGGGCTCGAAGGCCAGGTAGAAACGCCACACGAAGAACTTGTGGTCGAGGTCGAGGAACAGGGCGAGCATGCCCACCGAGAGCAGCACCAGGGCGACGAAGGGTGCGAGGCGGATGGCCCGGGACCGCGGGCGCTTGCCCCCAGACAGCTCCAGAGCGGCCGACAGCACGAGCATGCCGGCCACCACTCCGCCGAGGAAGAGGTAGACCGGGATCTCCCAGCCCCAGATGTGCAACGAGGGATCGATCATCTCGTTGTGTCGCCCGTGCAGGGTTTCGAGCAGCGCGTCGTTCATGGGTTCACACCAGGAAGTAGACGTTTGGCCCACACCCGGTCTCCGGGTGCAGCACCTTGTGCGAGCGGGTCCAAAGCAACTCCGACACCTCGGACGCGGGGTCGTTCAGATCGCCGAACTGCAGACAGAAGGTCGGACAGACCCCGACGCAAGCCGGCTCCAGGCCCTTCTCCACCCGATGGAGACAGAACGTGCATTTGTCCACGTAGCCGTCGGGGTGCACATAGCGGGAGTCGTAGGGGCAAGCCGCGATGCACGCCTTGCAGCCGGTACACTTGTGGTGGGTGACCAGCACGACACCGCCGGCGTTCACGTGGCTCGCACCCGTGGGACAGGCGTGGACGCAGGGTGGATTCGAGCAGTGGTTGCAGCGCTCGGACCGGTTCTCGGCCGACAGGTGTGGAAAAACGCCGCGCGTCTCCTCCACCAGCCAGTCGCGACAGTGCCCGTCGGGCACGGCATTCTCAGCTTTGCACGCCAGCACGCAGGCCTTGCAGGCGACGCACAGCCTCGTGTCCACCGTCATGGCGTATCGGGGCGCGTGGTTCCCGCTCATGCCGTCACCTTCTCGATCCGCACGAAGTTCACGTTCATCCCCGTGCCGCCCATGATCGGATCGACCTTGTACCGGGTGATGAGGACCGAGTCGCTGGCGCCACGCTTGTAGGCGAACTTCAGGCCCTTCGAGTCGTGTCCGTAGCCGTGGACCATGTACACGCAATCCGATCGGATCCGCTGGGTCACCTTCACGGGCAGCGGATCGCACCGCGCCCCGTCCTGGTTCACCAGCACCACGGACTCACCGTGCTTCAGGCCCAACTCCAGCGCTTTCTGGGCGTTCACCCAGACCTCGTTGCCGTCGCAGACCGAGGTGCCCGGGGGGTGGAGGCTCCGGCGCGGTGTACTCGGGCAGGGGGTGGAACCCGGCCTGCTCCAGCCGCTCGGAGTAGATCTCGATCTTGCCCGAGGGGGTATCGA
>JAFDJI010000725.1 GCA_019307545.1 Deltaproteobacteria bacterium
CGGCTGAGCTCACGGTGCTCAGCGGTGATTGCCTGGATATAACTCCCATCCTGTGAGGAGGGAGATGCGCACCGGGATCGCTGCAGTGTTGACGGCCGCCGCGTTGATCGGCTGCACAAAGGGCGATCCCGTGCTCGAGCGCCCACCCATCCAGTTCGGCGACCTGCACGTGCACAGCACGAACTCGGTCGACGTCTTCGTCATGAAGGTGCCGCTGCTGGGCGGTGACGGTGAGGTCAAGCCCCTCGAGCACTGCGACTTTGCGCGGTTCTGCTCGCAGCTCGACTTCTGGGCCATCACCGACCACCAGGAGGGCGCGCCCCCGGGCGCCTGGACCGAGTCGCGCGAGGCGGTGATCGAGTGCAACGAGCGCTACGATGGCGGTGACGAGCCACAGCTGGTGACCTTCGCCGGCTTCGAGTGGCAACAGAGCGCGGTCGACCCCTCCGAGGACTGGGGCCACAAGAACGTGTACTTCCGGGGGGCGGGGCACGCCGACCTCCCGGCGCGGGCCATCGCCTCGGTCGGGCAGGTCACGAGCGTGAACGCGACGCAGATCGAGCTCGCGAGCGAGTTCGCGACGTACCTGGACCCGGACAACGAGGCGGTGTACGACTCGCTCACCGACTACGCCCTCGCCGGCTTGGAGGCGCCGGCTTGCGATCCCTCGGTCGACGCGACCGATCCGCGAGAGGACTGCGTCGAGTACGCCGCGGACCCGGCGAGCCTGTACGCGAAGCTCGACGACTGGGGATTCGATGCCCTGGTGATCCCACACGGGATGACGTGGGCGGCGCACCATCCGCCGCACTTCTCGTGGCGACACCAGCTCGACGCCACCCAGCACGAGCCCCGCTACCAGAAGCTCGTGGAGATGTACTCGGGCCACGGCAGCATGGAGGAGTACCGGACCTGGACCCAGGCCGACGCGGACGCGGACGGGACGCTGAGCTGCCCGACCGCGACGGCGGAGCACCTCCCCTGCTGTTGGCGCGCGGGTGAGCTGGTCGCAGCGCGGAGCGAGACCTGCGGGGCAGACCCCGACGGCGCCGCCTGCGCCGGCGAGGTGGCGGCGGCGCGCCAGGCCTTCCTGGACGCCGATCGCGAGGGCTTCTCCACCGTGTCCGGGGTGGGCCCGGAGGACTGGCTCGACTGTGGGGAGTGCCGAGACTGCTTCCAGCCCGCGGAGGGACACCGACCGGGCGGCAGCATCCAGGCGGGTCTGGCGATGTCGGCCTTCGACGACGACGGGCAGCCGCTGCGCTATCGCTTCGGTTTCATCGGCTCGACGGACAGCCACGCCGTGGGTCCGGGCACCGGGTACAAGGAGTTCCGAGAGATGTCCGACATCTTCGGACCGGCGGAGCCGGAGTACGACGCCTTCGTCGACATCATGGCCCAGCAGCTCTTCCCCGACTGGATCCGCCAGAACTCCTACTACTACTCGGGGGGTCTGGTGGCCGTCCACACCCCCACCCGCGACCGCGACGCGATCTGGCGCGCGTTGAACCAACGGAGGGTGTACGCGACCACCGGCGAGCGGATCTGGCTGTGGTTCGACCTGGTCAACGGGCCGGATGGCGAGTCGGTCACGATGGGCGGCTCCGCGACCATGGACGAGGCCCCTCGGTTCGAGGTCCGCGCCGTCGGCTCGTACAGCCAGGAAGACGGATGCCCGTCGTCGATCGTGACGCAAGCGCCGGTGGGCTACATCGAGGAGGCCTGCTTTGGGGAGTGCTACAACCCGATCCCCGAGCACTACCTCATCGAGCGGGTGGAGATCGTCCGGATCACCCCACAGGAGCATCCCGACGAGCCCCTCGAGGATCTCATCGCCGATCCGTTCCTCACGCTGCCATGTGACCCCGATCCCGAAGGCTGCACGGTGACCTTCGAGGACCCGGAGTTCCCTGGGCTCGATCGAGAGGCCCTGTACTACGCACGGGTGATCCAGGAGCCGACGCGGCAGCTCAACGCCGACAACCTCCGCTGCCAGACCGACGAAGACGGCGCGTGCATCGAGACGCGCCCGTGCATGGGGGGCTGGGAGGGCGAGGGCGACGACTGCCTCGCGCTGGACAAAGAGCGCGCGTGGGCGTCGCCCATCTACATCACGCCGCCCTAGGGCCTCCGAGGTGGGTGGAGACCTTCGAGTAGTGAGAGTCCGCAATGTTGGATACGCCACTGCATGTCTCTCATTCATCTGTCTCTCCTCGGCGGCTTCCGAGCTGCCGTCGACGGTAAAGCTGTTTCGCCCGACACCTGGGGGAACCGTCGCGCCGTCCAACTCGTGAAGCTGCTCGGGGTCTCCCGGAATGGGTCGCGTCCCAGAGACGCAGTGCTCGACCTGTTGTGGTCCCAACTCGACCCAGACGGGGCCGCCGCGCAGCTCCACAAGGCCGCCTCGCTGGCCCGCAAGGCCCTCGGTGCCACCGACGCCGTCGCCATCCGTGGCGGCCGGGTCTCCCTGGGGCCCGACGTGTCGGTCGATGTGAGCCGCTTCGAGACGGCGGCCATCGAGGCCGGCGGCGACCCCGCGGCCTGCGCAGAGGCGCTCGCCTTCTACGCGGGGCCCCTCCTTCCTGACGACATCGACGAGCCGTGGACCGCAGGACCCCGGACCCGGTTGGCCGAGCGGTATCGTGCGCTGCTGCGGAGTACTGGGCGGTGGCAAGCCCTGCTGCAGGCCGACCCCACGGACGAGGAGGCCTTTCGGGCCCTGGCCGACGGCGCCGAACCTCGCGTTGTCCTCGAGCAATACGAGCGTCTCGAAG
>JAFDJI010000134.1 GCA_019307545.1 Deltaproteobacteria bacterium
GTCGCCAGGGTGTCGAGGCGTGCCCGGCTGTGGGAATCGACCACCAACTCCAAGCGGGTGGCGACGCCTTCGGCTTCCAACTGGGCGGTGTCGGCGAGGGTGACCGCAAGCTCACTGCTGTCGACCGCCCGCACCCGGGCGCGGGTATCGCCCCACAGCACCAGGCGCTCCAACTCGGGCAGGGCAACGGAGACCGCCACCGGCAGGTCACTCGTACCGCTGATGACCAGGGTGTCCCCGCGGACCTCGGTGCGGATCCGGGTCGAGGGGTGCACCGTGACCGTGACGCGCTGGGGGAGGTTGGCGTGGACTTTCAGATCCACCCCCGCTCCCAGGTCCCACACCTCGATGCTCGAGAAGGGGGGCAGCTCGAGGGGGAGGGTGTCGCCGGGCTGTACCTCACTGCTCGCGTCGGGGAAGGCGATGCCCACCGCCCCACCCACCACGGCCGCCCCTGCCAGGGCTGCCAAGGCCACCAAGGGCGGCGCCCAACCAGACTGTTCCTCGGCCTCTGCCACATCGAGGGGGCGCCCGGCATCCGCCGGACCGAAAAGCGTCTGGCCGAAACCGACTAGACGGTGAAGGACTCTCCGCAAGAACATGAGCGTGTGGCCAGAGGGTTGTTGAAAACGAATCCGGTCTTGAGGAGGCCACGCTCGAAGTCGATCTCGGTCCCGTTGAGGAACAGGTGGGACTTCCTGTCCACACAGACCTGAACGCCCCCTTCGAACTGGAAAACCTCGTCCTTCTCCGTGGGCGCGTCGACAAAATCCATGAAATACGTGAGCGTCAGTGGCAAACAGCCTCCCAGAAGACGTCGTATCCCACCTTCATGATAGCGAGTCGCTCCATCGGATGGTGCGAAGATCTGTACCGCCTTCGCCGGGTTCGTTCAGTGGATTCATGGCTCGGAGCATGGGCACTTTCTCGGCGAGGTGGTTCACGACCCAGTCGATCTCTGCCTCGGTGTTGAACCGCCCCACCCCAAAACGCACGGCGGTGTGCGTTGCTTCCCCGTCGACACCCAGCGCCCGAAGTACGTGGGACGGCTCGAGGGTGGCAGACGTGCACGCCGAGCCCGATGAGCAGGCCACCTCGCGGATCGCCATCATGAGTGCCTCGGCCTCCACCCCGTGGAAGGAGACGTTCAGGTTGTTGGGGAGGCGATGGTCCATGGTGCCATTGACCGCGACATCCGTGATGCGTTCCCGGATCCCTGCCCAGAGTCGATCCCGAAGGCGGGCCAACTCCTGCAGGGCGTTCGAATCGATCTCCTCAGCGCACAGCGCCGCCGCGTGTCCCATCCCGACGATGAGGGGGACCGGGAGGGTGCCGGAACGGAGTCCCCGCTCGTGTCCCCCGCCGTACATCACCGGGTCGAGCTTGAGCCAGGGGCGGCCGCGGCGGACATAGAGCGCTCCGATGCCCTTCGGGCCGTAGAACTTGTGCCCCGAGAGTGACATCAGGTCGATGTGCATCTCCTGGACATCCAGCGGGATCTTCCCGGTGGCCTGGGCGGCGTCGGTGTGGAACACCACGCCTCTTTCTCGGCAGAGGTGCCCAATCTCCGCCAGGGGCTGCAGCGTACCGATCTCGTTGTTGGCTGCCATCACCGACACCAGGATCGTGTCCGGACCGATTTCGTCTTCGAGGTCTTCCAGACGGATGCGACCGCCCGCGTCCACCGGGAGACGGGTGACCCGGAACCCCTCCTTCTCCAACTGGCTACAGGGGTCGAGCACGGCCTTGTGCTCGGTGGCCACGGTGATCACATGGGTCCCGCGCTTCCGCCTGGCCCGCGCCGTCCCGAGGAGGGCGATGTTGTTGGACTCGGTCGCCCCCGATGTCCACAGGATCTCCTTGGGGTCGGCGCCGACGAGCTGTCCAAGCTGTGTCCGAGCCTTCTCCACCGCTGCGTTCGCTCGGTACCCGAAGGCGTGGCTGCGCGAAGCCGCGTTCCCGAAGTGCTCGGTGAAGTACGGCACCATCGCTTCCAGGACCCGGGGGTCGCAGGGCGTGGTGGCATGGTTGTCCAGGTAGATGGGCAGCGCGACGGCCATTCGACAGAGGTAAGCGCAAGACCGGGCCAGGGCAATCGCCCTCGCGCTACCCGGAGATGGCTTCTCCGCCATCCACCCGGATCGTGTTGCCGGTCATCCACGCGGCCCCGGGCGCGCTCAGCGCCAGGATGCACCGGGCGACGTCCTCTGGTCTGGTGAGGCGTCCGCTTGGGTTGCGGAGTCTCGCCCGTTGCTCGATCTCCTCGTGCCCCGGGATCTTCTCCAGGGCCGGGGTAGGGGTGACGCCCGCCATGATCGCGTTGGCGCTGATGCCCCGCGGGGAAAGCTCCACGGCGATTTGGCGGATGTGCGACTCCAATGCGCTCTTCGCCGCCGAGACCGCGCCATAGCTGGGCCACGCAGCGACGCTGCCGCTGGAGGTCATGGCGAAGATGCGCGAGCCCTCCCGGAGGAGGCCCCGCTGCAGGAGGTCCTGGGTCCAGTACACCAGCGAGTTCGCCATGACGTCGAGGGTCATCTCGAGTTGGCGCCGGGTCATGGCCCGGCCGCCTTCGTCGAAGAAGGGGCGAAGGGTGCCGAAAGCCAGCGAGTGCAGGAGCACGCCTACCGTGCCCCCGCCGGCGTCTTCGATTGCACCTGCCAGGCGGTCGATGGCCTCGCCCCGGACCGTGTCATCGGCCGCATTGCCATTGTGGAACAGCACCGGGACCTGGTGTCCGCGCAGCGCTTCGATGAGCGTCGTCACCTGGGGCATGGTCCCACGGCGGTCCAAATGGGCGCCGAACACCGGGTGGCCTGCGGCGGCGAACTCCCGCGCCGTGGCGGCGCCAAAGCCCGACGAAGCGCCGAGAATGGCGATCCAGCGCGCGCTCATGGAGGGATGCCTAGGGGTGATCTGCGGGAGGCGGCGTCACTTCGTCTTCCAGACCCGCCGACTCCTCGTCGTCTTCTGCGTCCGTCCACTCGATGGTGGCGCCTTCCTGGAGTTGGGTGATGTAGGCCTCGACGACGTCCTTCTTGATCATCTGCTCGAGCTGGGGTCGGACGTCCTCTATCGGTGTTTTGTCGCGCTTGTCCTCGACGAGGACCAGGTGGTAGCCCATCCGGGTCTCGAGGGGGCCGAGCAGCGCGCCCTTCTCCGCGGCGAACGCGGCCTCGCTCACTTCGCGGAACATCCGCTCCTTCTCGAACCAGCCGAGGTCACCGCCCTTGGCCTTGCTCCCGGGGTCGGTGGAGTGCTCTTGCGCCAGGGTGGCGAAGTCCGCACCCTGCTCGAGCTGAGCCTTGAGCTCTTCGGCCAGGGTGAGGTCCTTCACCACGATGTGTCGGGCCTTGACCGAGGCCCGTTTGAACTGCACGGCATGCTCTTCGTAGGTCGCCGCCACCTTTTCATCGGTGATGGCTTCGTCTGCGATCTTGTCCAGCAGCTCGGCGGCGAGCACGTCGCGCTGTGCCATGGCCAATGCGAGCGGGACGCCTTCCCTTTCGGGTACGCTCGCGTTCAGGGCCTCCGTGTACAAAAGCTGCTGGACCGCCATCCGGTCCAGGAACTCCTGGTAGCGGCCGGAGGCCTGCAGCCGCTCGAGTTGCCCCGGGGGGAACCGTTCCGAGACCGCATCGATCATGTCCTGGGTGATGGGTGCGCCGTTGACCGTCGCAACGACCTCTCCCGTAGCATCCAGGTGTCCGGGGACCGGGGCGGTCTGGGGCTCCGGCTGACAGCCGAAAGCAAACAGGGCGAGAGAAAGGGCGAGGGCACGCAAAGGAGCCTCCAGTCGGTAGTTCGAGCAGTCCCGCGACCTATCCCGGATCACCCGGGGTCACAACTTGCACCCCCCAAGGCCGCTGAAACGGGCGGTGGAAGGGTGGCTGCGTTGTGAATACTCCCTCGGGGAGGAGGAACCCCCTTGCTGACCTTTCTGCTCACCTCTCTGGCGCTAGCGGGCGGAGACCCGTCGGTCGACATCGCATGGAAGGGAGCAGATGGCCTGCTACTCGTCGCGGGGCCGCCCGGAGAGCACATCGCGCCGGAGGCCTGGGTGGATGCCTCGCTTCATTGGGGGGACCGGGAGTGGGCGTTCTCCACCCCCGGGAGCGGGCTGGATGGCGGGGTCCCATTGCCAGGGGTTCGCGGCCACGAGGTGGGAGGCGCGTTGCGTTTCTCGCTTTGCCAGGACGGCGGGACGTTGTGCCGGGTGGTGGACGTCGAGGTTGCCGGCGAGGTTCCCGACAGGCGGCGCGGGCGAGTGGCGCTGGTGGTGGGTGAACCTGCTTCCCCGCCGGAATCGCACGGGCCCTTCCGCAGTGACGCCGCCGCCGCCGTGGCCGTGGCGTTTGCCGAGGCCGTGGAGCGGGATGTCCCGGTCCTCGTGGATTTCACGGCCGTATGGTGCCCCCCCTGCAACCTGCTCGCCGCCGAGGTGCTCCACGACCCACAGCACGAGGATCTGATCGAGGAGTTCGTGGTGGTGCAGGTCGACGTCGATGACCCCTCCTCATGGGACGTCAAGGACCGGTACCAGGTCGGCGGCTACCCCACCGTGGTGGTCACCAACCCCGAGGGCGACGAGATCGACCGGATGGTCGGCTACGGCGGTGCGCGGGAAACCGAGGCCTGGCTTCGGAGCCTGCTTCGCGATCCGGTGGAGGAGACCGGCAGCGAAGCCGTCCGCGCTGGAAAGCGCGCCTGGCTCCTCGTGCAGCAGGGGCGGGAGGAGGAGGCGCGCCCCTTGCTGGAGTTGGCCGGAGCGGAGCCCGATCATGCGGCGTTCCGGCTCGCCCGGATCAACCTGGAACCCGTCCTGGAGGATGCTCGCTGGCTGGCCGACAATGCGCCGGGCAGCGCCATCCACTGGGTGTACGGCGCGCGAGACCTCGCGGAGAGCGACGAGGGGCAGGCGCTCCTGACAGGGGCCATCCAGACGGATCTGCGGACCGTCGAGCCCGCCGAGGCCTCCGATCTGCTGTACACCCTGGCCCTGATCGAAGGCGAGACTGGGGCGCGGAGCTTCTACGGGGCCGCCCTGGCGGCACTGCGAGGCGCCTTTTCGGGAGACCCCGAGCGGGACCGTGGGCACTGGACCTGGTACGCGGAGTTGCTCCACCTGGCGGGCGACACGGATGGGGCCATCGCGTTCCTGGACGCGGCGGAAGCGACTTATCCCCACGAGCCCACCTGGTCCCTGAAGGCTGCGCGGATCCTGCTGGACGCGGATCGACCCGAGGCGGCCCTGGCCCGAACGGAGCAGGGACTGGCTCTCTCCTGGGGGGACAACTACCTGCGCATGGCGACCTTGAAGGTGGAGGCCCTCGTCGCCCTCGACCGGGCCGAGGATGCGGCGGTCTTCGGACAACAGGTCCTTGGCGACTCCCCCGCACCCGCAGAGGACCTCGAGGTGCGCACCCGTCGTTACCGCACCGCCCTCGAGGAGGCGCTGGAAGAGGAGGTACCGTGAATTGGGGGGAGATCCTCCCCCAGTCCTTCTACCGCTGCGACGCGCTGGACGTAGGGCGCGACCTCCTGGGGATGTTGCTGGTTCGCGACGGGGTCGTACTGCGCATCACGGAGTTGGAGGCCTACCGTCACCCTGGTGACACCGCCAACCACTGCCGCTTCGGCCATACGACCCGCAACGCCCCCATGTGGGGTCCGCCCGGCCACGCCTACCTGTACCAGTGCTACGGGATCCACCACATGCTCAACCTGGTCACCGGTGAAGAGGGGGAGGGTGCCGCGGTGCTCATCCGCTCCTGTGAGCCGGTGGCGGGGCTCGAGACGGTGCGCGCCCGCCGGGGCGACCGGGAGGGGCCGGACCTGCTCACGGGGCCTGGGAAGGTGGGCGCGGCGCTTGCTCTGGACCGTTCTTGGAGCCACCACCCGCTCTTCGAGCCGGGTGGGCTGGAGGTTTGCTTCGGCCGGCCGCCCGAGGTGGTCCTGGTTGGCCCGAGGGTTGGAATAGGCTACGCGGATCCTGCGCACGTCGCGGCGCCTTGGCGGCTGGCGGCGGGTGGCACCTCCTGGGTGAGCCACCGACGGAGGCTCTGGTGACCGGATGGATGCTCTGGGGTCTCCTCGCGGCCGCTTCGGCAGCCGACGAGGTGTCTGGAGACGACGTGGTGGGGGGCCTGAACGAGGAGGGGGTCTACGAGGTCTACGTGTGGGGCGAAGACGCCTTGCGCCAGGCCCAGGAGGCGATGATCTCGAAGATGGACCGCCTGGGCTGGACGCAGAAGCGGCGGGCCAACAACGGGGACCTGGTCTTCCGCGCTCAGCGGTGGACCGGGACGGCCCGGATCACCCCCGAGGGGCTGATCTCGTTCTCCCGCCCGGTCGTCGTCTACAGCAGCTTCGATCTCACCGACGGGACCCTGTCCGCGGAGGAGGGCAAGACCCCGGGGGAGCCCTCCGAGGGCGAGGCCCCAGGGCTCAGCCGGGATCGGCCGGTCCCGGTGTTCTCTCCCCGGTTCTACATCCTGCCCTCGCGCCGCAAGCTCGCCGCGGTGCACGGCAAGGTGCTGACCGGGATCCAGCCGGACCTGACCCACTACCGCGCGGTACTCCAGGAGACCGCGTTCCAGGACACCCTGTACGACCTGCCCGAACGCCTGGATGCGCTGTGGGAGCAAGGCGTGCCCCTGGAGGGTGACCCCGTGTTGGAGACCCCGGAGGACCGTCGTGCCGCCGCGCTGGACTACTGGGCCACGCGAGCAGATACGCCGCATGGGCACCAGGTGTGCCAGGCGGTGGCGCTGTGGCTGTCGCGAACCGTCCAGGCCTCCGAGCACCCGGTGACCGAGTCGGAGCAGGAGGAGGCCAACGCCCGTCGGAGTGATGGCCGTCGGCTGGACCTGGCCCCCCCTTGACGGGTTTGGGGGGCCGCCGTACAGGTCGGGGATGAAAGACCAGGACGTCTGGGAACCCGGAGAAGATCTGGCTCCCTCCACCGTGCGCCGCGGAGTGGCCGCCTATGGGGAGGGGCTGTGGATCAACCAGGCGTTCTCTCTCGAGGTCGTGTTCCGGTACGCCCTGGCGCTACTGCGGGAGCAACCGGGGTTCATGCTGGGCATGGGCGTGGCGCTGTGGTTGGCCTACGACCTCCCCACCCTCTTGGGCCTGCCCGGCGAGGTCGGGGTCGCCGTGCTCCGCCAGTCCGGCGAGGAGATGGCAGGAACGACCCTGGACCTGATGAACAGCCTGCTCCAGCTTGGGCTGAGCCTCGTCCTGTTCCCCATCCAGTGGCTCCTCGTGACCGGGAGCCTCATCGCCATCACGAACTACATGCGCACCGACGAGCTGAGCATCCGTCCGGTCTTCACCAGCCTTCGCGAGACCCTGTGGGCCATCGTGTACCGGGTGCTGGTCACCCTGGCGATGATGGCGATCCTGGCGCTGGTGTCGTTGCCCGTGGCCGTGATCGTCGGGGGCCTCGTGTACGCGGAGGCCTTCGGGGTGGCGCTCGTCGTCGGGATCGTGGGTGCGGTGCTCGTCTTCGTGATCTACCTGTGGGTCTACCTCCCGCTGACCTTGGGGACGCTGGCTGTCATCCTCGACGGGGCGGGCCCGCTGGAAGCGATGCGCATCGGGTGGCTCGCGGGTAGCGGGTCGCGCGCCACCCTGTTCGTGTTCGGGTTGGCGTTCCTGCTGCTCCTCCTGGCGGGGATGTGCCTGATGTGCGTGGGGCAGATCCCGGTATTCGCCATGTTCCTGGGCGGCGTGGCGCCGGCTTGGCTGCTGTACGCTCGATCGGAGGAAGAGCTTGCGGAGTGGCCGTTCTTCCAGCGACACCCGCTTCCGTAGTCTGCTGGGGGTCGCGAGAGGGCCGAGGTGGTGGACTTTTGGCGGGCGACCGGCCAGAATTCTAGTATCTTGTGAGTGCGACTCTGAGCCGAATCCTCCGGAGGTGAAGGACCGCGCATCGGTCCGTTCAGACGCTGTTTTGCGGTCGGGTGCCCTGGCAGAGAGTATAGTTGTCGAGCATCTGCTCGCCCGAGA
>JAFDJI010000726.1 GCA_019307545.1 Deltaproteobacteria bacterium
GTCGAGGTCCCCTCCTACGGCGCCCCTTGCGACAGCAAACCGGATGCCACCTGCCGCCTCGAGCCGGGGCTGTACCATCCCTGGCCGCCGGGCGCTGGCAGTGCCTTCGCGACCCTCCGCCCCATCGACCGCTTCCGAGCGACCCGACCCGGCGAGGTCGGTGATGGAGAGACCACCCTCTCCTTCGCAGAGGGCACCACGGTCGAGGTCCTTGGCTACCACGGCGAGGGGTACTGCGCGCTCCGCATCGACGGCAAACACATCGACGGTATGTGCCCCGGGGTGTCCGAGGATGGCCTGGAGGAGGTCCCAGCCCCCGAGAGGCCCGAGATCCAGCTGTTTCAAGCTCCCTGCGGCACCTGGGTGCAGGTCGATGATGCCCTGTTCGAGCGGCCCGAGGTGCAGGAGGGCGACATCGTCGAGTACGGACGGGTGGGGCACAAGGGCGAGGGGTTTGCTCAATAGGAGGGTGTAGCGCGCAGCGCGCACCCGACTCCCGTGCCCAGCGAAGCCGCACCCGATACGTCTTGCAAAATAGAAAGATATTGCTAAAATACAGACATGATCCCGCGCCGCGCCCTCACCACGGTCCGTACGCGACTCTGCGCATCTCCAGCTGTCGCGGTGGTCGGACCTCGCCAGTGCGGGAAGACGACCCTCGCTCAGATGCTGGATGGAACCTACTTCGACCTCGAGCAGGAGCACGAACGCCTCCGACTGGACCTGGACTGGGACCAGGTGGTGGGAGGTGACCAACTCGTCGTACTCGACGAGGCCCAGACCTGGCCCGAACTCTTCCCCCGCCTCCGCGGCGCCATCGATGCGGACCGGAAGCGCAACGGGCGGTTCCTTCTCCTCGGGTCCGTATCCCCCGCCCTCATGGTTCACGTCTCCGAGTCCCTGGCCGGGAGGCTATCCCTATTCGAGCTGACGCCGTTTCTGAGAAACGAGATCGAGGAGAACGCGCAGCATCACTGGTTCTACGGTGGCTACCCGGATGGCGGAGTACTGGGTCGCGGGGCCTATCCCAACTGGCAGCTGGACTACCTGGCGCTGCTCGCCCAACGAGATCTTCCGGAGTGGGGGCTGCCGGCAAAGCCGAGGACCACGGACCGGCTGTTCCGGATGCTCGCCGCGCTCCACGGTCAGCGCTGGAACGCCAGCCAGGTCGGCGCGAGCCTCGGGCTGTCCTACCACACGGTCAACAGCTATCTCGACTACCTGGAAGGAGCCTTCCTCATCCGGAGGCTCCCTTCCTACCAGGCCAACGTACGCAAACGCCTGGTCAAGAGCCCCAAGGTCTCCTGGCGGGACTCCGGGCTCCTCCACGCCCTGCTCAACGTCCACGACCGACGTGCGCTCCTGGCGCAACCCTGGGTCGGCGCCAGTTGGGAGTGCTACGTCGTGGAGCAGGTGGTTGGCCACCTCACGGCGATGGGCGTGCGATTCGAACCCTACTGGTTCCGGACAAGCGACGGCCTCGAACTGG
Source organism: Deltaproteobacteria bacterium (assembly GCA_019307545.1). GTDB lineage: Bacteria > Myxococcota_A > UBA796 > UBA796 > JAFDJI01. Next base: position 1,490 of record JAFDJI010000726.1, read on the forward strand.
ACCTCGTCATCGAGTTGCTCGGAGAGGTGTGGGCGATCGAGGTCAAGCTCACGACTTCGCCGAGCGCCGGTGATTTCCGACGCCTGGACCGGTGTGGCGACCTGATCGGAGCGACGCGACGCTTCCTGATCTCACGGGTCTCGACACCGTCCGGGGACGGTCGTCGCATTTCGGCGAATCTGGAGTCCGTTCTCGAGACCGTTGGGGAATTCGCTGGCGGGTAGAGCGGTCACTCGAGTGGCTTGTGGCCGTCCGGACGAACGACTTTGCACACGAAGTTCGAAAGGGATGGCGATCGAGAATGTGAACCTCTACCTTCGGCCGCCTTCTCCCTTCGGGGGGGCGGCGTCTCCTGTATTTCGATCTATGCGCGCTTCTGCCGTGTCCTGCCCGCCCTTCGTCTACTGGCGGCAGGAGGGCACAACCCTGACTGGAGCGCGCTGTGATTCGATCTGCACCTCTGTTTGTCCTCCTTGCCCTCGCGGGTTGTTCCTACGGCCCCGGGGGTTCCCCGTCCGCCGCCGACCCCGCTCCCATCGAGCCGGGCCTGTTCGTACCCGGTGACGCCGTCTCCGAGCAGATCGCCCAAGAGCTGGCCTTCGAGCACGTCCAACAGGACGCGGACCTGCTCGCCGGCGTCGACGGACTCGAGCCCGGACGGGTCAGCATCGACCGTTTCGGCGGTGCGCACAGCCGCTTCGAGCAGACCGTGAATGGTGTGCCCGTGCTGGGCGGCCAGACCATCGTGCATCTCGCAGATGATGGCACCTTCGCCGGCTACACCGACGCGCTGGTCCGCAGCCCCAAGGTCGACACCACGCCGCACCTCACGCCCGTCGAGGCCACCGACCTCGCGGTGTTCTCGGTGGGCGGCTGGCACACGGTGTCCGGTAACCCCGATGTCGACCTGGTCATCGTGCCCGACCCCCGTGGGGCCCACCTGACCTGGCGGGTGCAGATCGCCCAGTTCGAGCCCGGTGCGGCGCCGGCCGCGCCCCTGGTGTTCGTCGATGCCCACTCCGGTGAGGAGGTGCGGTCCTACGACAACCTCAAGAGCTTCCCGACCAACTCGACCCACGTGACTTACGACGCGCTCGAGCAGACCACCTACGATTTCTACTACTACGATCTCGCTTCTCCGGGCGACGTCATCGCAGAGACGGCGCATCAGAACGTGGGTCTCTCCCTCGCCTACTTCTCGGACGCTCATGGGCGCTCGAGCTTCGACGGCAACGGAGCCCTGGTCAACAGCGCAGTCCACTACGACTACCAATACGTCAA
>JAFDJI010000135.1 GCA_019307545.1 Deltaproteobacteria bacterium
CAGGACCCGCGAGATCTTGTCCTTGGTCGTCTGCTTGTCCGCTTCGGCGAGTGAAGCCTCCAAGCAGGCGATCTGCTCGTTGGTGAGCCGACCCATCATCGCCGAGGGCTCCAGTCGGACCAGGTTGTCGCAGCTCACGTCACCCCCGGTACTCGCTGCCGCGACTGCCGGCGCCGGACGAGTCGGGGTGGGCGTGGTGGGCGTGGTGGTGGGCCGGGTCATGCTCGGCTCGGTCGTGGTCGGCCGGGTCATACTCGGCTCGGTCGTGGTCGGCCGGGTCATGCTCGGCTCGGTCGTCGGCCGGGTCATGCTCGGCTCGGTCGTCGGCCGGGTCGGGGTCGTCGGCCGGGTCGTGGTCGTCGGCCGGGTCGTGGTCGTCGGCGTCGAGGGCCGGGTCGTGGTCGCCGGAGGCGGCGGCTCGGTATCGCACCCCCCAGAGGGTGGGGGCGGCTCGGTGTCATACCCCCCAGAGGGCGGGGGCGGCTCGGTGTCCCCAGCAGGGGGCTCGGTGTCTACCGCGGCGACGGCGGGTCCGGTGCTCATCGGGTAGTCCGACTGGCCGACGAAAGGAGAGAAGGATGCGGTCGCGGACAGGCTGAACCAATCCACGCGGCCATCCGCCGGTTGGAGCATGCCGCCCGACCCGGCTTTCAGGTCGGGGGTGATGCGCTCACCGTCCTGATAGCAGCCCAACCAGCCGTCATGACATGGGAACGCCGGGAAGGCGGACTCGAACGAGGCCCAATCGGCGGCGAGCGCCGTCCCCGCGACGAGCAGCCCACCAACAACCACGGCAAGGACACGAGATTTGCGGTTCATGGTTCCTGATCTCCTGAAACGTCTGAACGATCGGACGTCACGGCCTCGCCGCAGTTCATTTGCTCTCCAGGAATTCCGCCCAGGTGCTCCCGCTCGGCGCGAGATCCTTGGCTGCCTTCCCTGCACCTGCCTGGTACACACCCCTCGAGGGTGCCACACCTTCCAGCCCATCCACCAACTGCTTGGCGACGGCCTTGTCCTGGGCCAGCGCCGCCGCGGTGGCGCGCGCGTCGGCCACCCCTTCGTACGGCGCGAAGCCAGCCTCGATGGCCATCTGGAGCGACGTGAACCGTGCCAGGCCCGCCTCGGACTGGCCTTCCGCGATCTCCACCATGGCGCGGGTCGCCTGGACCCGCCATTCCTGGCCTGGCGGAGAGCCGACGAGGTCCATCTCGTCCAGGAGGCTGGTGGTGATCCCGTTACGCCCGGAGGTCACCGCCCGGCCTGCCCACAGCAGGAGGATCTCGGCCTTGTTGCCCTCGTCGGGCAACGCCTTGACGATCTCCTCCGCGACCTCGCAGGCGACGGCGCGTTGGCCGACCGCCCACAGAGCGGTGGCCTCTGCCAGGCCGGCCTGGAAGGCGTCGCCACTTTCGAGCATCTCCAGGTAGGTCGTGGCGGCGTCCCCCACTGCCCCACCCGCGTCCCGGGCGTCCTTGAGCAGGGTGATGGCGTCGTCGACCTCGGCGTCTGCGAGGTGGACCTCGGCTGCGAGGACCTTGCCCGCGGGAAGCCCGGAATCCTTGCCGTGTTTCTTGACATCGTCCAGGTTTCCGGCGCGCAGCGCGACCAGTGCACGGCGCAGCTTGATCTCGCCGAGCTTTTCTCCCGCCTTTTCTTCCGCCCCCTGGAGCGTCTTGTCAGCAGCGTCGTAGTCCCCTTGGAGCATCTGCATGAAGGACTGACCGACCGCGACCGCGGGCGAATCTGGGTTTTCTGCCGCGAGACCATCGTAGGCCCCGGCAGCGTCCGGCAGGTTGCCCGCCTTGAGTTTGGAGTCCGCCTCGGAAGTGCTGACCTCGCCTCCACCAAAGCAAGCGAGGGTCCAAGCCACAACCACGGCCAACGAGAGGATTCGGTATTTCGTCATCCAGTCTCCCCTGCCAGGCACACACGTGCCCCCTTCGCAAACACGACTTTAATGCCACACGCGGGTTCCCGAATCAACCCAGGAGCGCCTCCACGCTGCGCAACATGATACCGTTTTCTGGCGGATCCCCAATGGGGCCGCCGAATTGGTTTCGGAGGCAAGCGTGACCACCGGGCCCGCATCGGAGCCCCGCATTCGGATATTGCGGGAGATCGCAACCGGGCCAATGAGCGTGCTTTTCGTCGCGGAGCGCGAGGTGGATGGGTTCATCGATCTCGTCGCAATAAAGCTCCTCCGCCAGCGCACCAAGGGAGACGTCGCGCGTCTGCTTGCGTTGCGCGACGCGTCGCGCGAACTGGCGAAACTGCACCACCGGCACATCGTGTGCGTCGAGGAGTTGGGCTATGTCGGCGAGTTCGTCGCCCTGATCAGCCCCTACATAGATGGGATCGACCTGCTGGACTGGATGGAGATCCTCCGGGAAGAGGGTGTGGCCATGCCGGGACGGGTGAAGTGCGAGATCATCCGCTCGGTGGCCGTGGCGCTGGATGCAGCCCTGAACATGCGGCCCCGGGGTACGGACGCCCCCCTGGGCCGCGTCCACCGCGACATCCGTCCCACCAACGTCATCATCAGTCGGGACGGTGAGTTGAAGGTGGTGGACTTCGGGATCGGCTTCACCACCCTCGCGGGCCGGATCGCGCGCGGTGGCGCGCTCAAGAAGGGCATCATCAAGTACATCTCACCCCGACGGAGGGAGGGGAAGCGCGGTGGACCCGTTGCCGACGTGTACTCCCTCGGGATCACCGCGTTGGAGCTGTTTCGGGGTCGCTGGCTGCGGCGCCTCCAGTCCCACAACCCCGCACACGATCGCTACCTCGCGGAGGTCGTGGCGCGGTTGAAGAACCCCGGCATGGGCACCGAGGAAGACGAGTTGGTGCTCCGCAATCTCTTGTTGCGCATGATCGCCTTCGATCCCGATGCCCGACCGGAGGCGAGCGAGGTCGCGAACACCTTCCGCTTGCTCGGTGACACGGCGCGCGGACCCTCCCTGGAGTCCTTCGCGAATGCCCATGCCCTCCCCTGGATGGAGGAGGTGACGCGCGACCCGGATCCTGACTTCACCGGAATCACGGTGGAGTTGCTCGATACCGGCATGACCGATGAACACGTTCCCACCGACATGGCGCTCCCGGACAAGCTGAAGCTGAAAGCCCGCCGTGCGGGCAACCTCTGGGAAGAGACCAACGAGGGCTGGCAGCAGACCGACTGGGAGGTACCGGAGCAGATTGTCGACCCCTTCTACGACGAAGAGGAGACGCAGGAGAACGACGTGGCACTGCCCGGTGCACCCCCCCTGGAGGAAGTCGACGCCACTGGGGAGCACACCCCGCCAACGATGCAGGTGATCGTCGAGTTGGAGGACACGGAGCACGAGGGCACACCCGTGTCCTTCGAACAGTCGCCCACCGACCCCACCCTTGCACGCCAGTACGCCCTGGAGGAGCCCTCTCCGGATGACGTGCCCATGGTACCCCTCGAGCCCGTCCCTACCACCTCCGAGGTCACCCAGAGCTACCCCCTCACCACCGGGGGCGGGCTGCTCCTGTTGATCGCACTGGGGGTCGGCATCGTGGCGGTGCTCGGGGGCCTGTCGGTAGGGATCCTGCTCGCGCTCAGCCAGTAGCAAAGAACAAGCGAACCCGCGCCTCGGCCTCCTCCACCGTATCGGAGTGCCAGATCGCATCGCGGAGCACGCGGCCGTTGGGGACGCCCTCGGTGAAGTAGCGCGCGATCTTCTTCATCCGGCCCAGGGCTCCCTTCTCGGTGCGGAAGGTGGTGCGGATCTCCCGGTAGTACCCGAGCAGGACGCGCTCGCGATCGGTCGCGGTCACCAGCGGGGGGGCATGCCCCACCAGCGCCGCCTCGATCTCCCTGAACACCCAGGGGTTCCGGATGGCGCCACGCCCGATCATCAGGCCATCGCAGTTGGTGGCCTCCAAGGTGTGGAGCGCACTCGACGCGTCGATGATGTCTCCGTTCGCGATCACGGGGATGGACAGGCGGTCCTTGACGGTCGCTATGACGTCGAGCCTGCGGGTGCCCCCGAAACGCTCGGTGCGTGTCCGCCAGTGGACCGTGACCCCATCCACCCCCTCCTCCTCGCACATGTGCGCGATCTCCGGTGCGTTCTGGTGCTCCGGGTCCCAACCTGCACGCATCTTCACCGTGAAGGGACCGTCCACCGCCGTACGCATCGCACAGACGATGTCCTTCGCGAGGGCGGGCTCCCGCAACAGCGCCGATCCGCCGGAGTGCGCGCACACCTTGCGGGAGGGGCACCCCAGGTTGAGGTCGACGATGTCCGCGCCCAGGTCTCTGGCCATGCGCGCCCCCTCGGCCATCGCCACCGGATCGCGTCCATACACCTGGATGGAGAGGGGGTGCTCGTCCTCGTCAAACTGCACCATCTCCAACACCCGGGGGATGTGGTCCCGCAGGCCGCGCCCCGGGACGAACTCCGTGCAGGTGAGCCCACACCCGCCGATCTGCCGGATGAGTCGTCGGAAGGTGAGGTCCGTCACCCCCTCCATGGGAGCGAGGATCAGGTTGGGCTCGATCGTGACCTTCCCGATGTACATATGCGCCGACTAGCTCGTCATCCGGCGATCGGCATTGCATCTAGCCCTTTCTGGGTACTACCTCGGTGAGGCCGAGCTCCGACACCATGCGGTCCTCGAGGGCGTCGCACTCGGCATGGAAGCAGTGCTTCACGTAGTCGCGGTCCTGGAGCGTCTCGAGCTTCCCTTCCGCAAGGCCGGCCGCCTCCAGCACGTCCCGGAACGCAGGGTCGTCCGGGTAGCAGAACAGGAGGCCGTCTCCATCCAGGACGATCTGCTCTCCGAGGGCCCCCCGAAGCCAGTACTCCCCGCGCGCATCGTGGTAGACGAGGGGCGCATAGCGCTGCAGGACGGCGAGCACGCGCTCGGTGGGCAGCTCGAGCGCGACCTGGTCTCGGGGCGGAGCCCCCTGCGGGCGCGGGTTGCGCCGGTCCACCACCTGCCGGTACAGCAGACCAAGCGGGGCCTGCAGGGCGCCGACGAGCACCTGGTGCAGCGCGCCGAGCCTTTCCGGCGGTACCGACACCACCAACCGGGTCGTGCCCCCGGGGTCCCGCTCGCCCCAAAATCCGGACCCGATGCAGAAGTCGTCCGGCTCGCCGTCCTGGCGCACCGAGGAGGCCTTGGGTTCGTGCGGGTCCATCAGTCCTGGGCGTCGAGGTACTCGCCGATGGCGACGTTCGTCTTCTCGAGGTTCGGCGTGATCAGGTTGACGATGAAGCCCTCCAGCTTCGGGGCGATCCGCCGGCCCAGGAAGCCGGGAATGCCGGGGACGGATTGGAGATCGACATTGAAGTGGCCGGTGAGGGTGACCCGGGTCCCGCCCTTGCCGTCGTCGTGCAGCTCGGTGCGGCCGGAGCACGTCACCGCGTCGGTGAACACCCGCGTCTTGATCTCCCACTCCCCGAAGAGGCCCTCCCGGTGCCACTTCACGAAGTCATCCCACTTCAGGTGCTCCGGCTTGAGCACCGCGCGGGCGTAGCTCGGGATGTCGCGGTCGCTGGACCAGACGTTCTGGAGCTCCACCACCCCATCCCCGTCCTTGCGGTTCTCAACCCGAATCTCGCGAATGTCCGGCATGTAGGCCGCAACCTCGGGGAGGAGGTCCTGGTAGACCTCCAACACCCTTTGGGGTGAGTGACGGATGTGCGATTCGCTGTTGATCTGCATCGTGAGCCTCTGGATGCGCTGCGTCGTGGGGCATCGGCGATATACCACGACGGCGTGGGGTAGCATTCCCGCGCCGACGAGGAGGACGGTGGCGATCAAGGTCCAGCGGCTCGGGCTCGGGTGGGAAGCGGCCATCGAGAAGCGCCTCCTCGACGACGTGGAGGTGAACCTGTTCCTCCTCGGGTTCCGCCGCCTCCACGAGCTCGACCAGGCCCGTTGGTACGGAGCGGTGGAGGGAGACCGGGTGCTCGGCCTCGCCCTACTGGTCCCCGATCGCCTCTTGGTGCCCTGGTGTCCCGACCCCTCCCACGCCATGGCCATCGGGCTGCACCTGCGCACCCGGGCCGATCCGTGCATGTTGGTGGGACCCCGCGAGGCCGGCGATGCCCTCTGGGAGGCCTGGGCCGGCGGACACGTGTCCCCCGACCGCTTCTACGACCAAAGGCTGTACGTGCTGCGGCGGCCTCCGGTGGGCGATCCGGTCCCCGGCTTTCGCCGGGCCCGGATGTCGGAGTGGCGCCAGATCGCCTTGTACTCGGGGGTGATGGAGGATGAGGATCTCGGGCGCAACCCCCACCACGATTTCCCCGCCCTCCACGAACGGGTGGTGCGGGAGCGGGTGCGCAACGGCCGCACCTGGTTGATCGTGCGCAACCGCCAGATCGTCTTCCAGATCAACATCGGCACGGCGCTCGACATCGGGGCCCAGATCGGTGGCACCTATGTACCCCCCCTCCATCGGGGGTTGGGGTACGCCACCCAGGGCACTCGAGCCCTGTGCCAGCACCTCATGGACCACCATCCCTTCGTCTCCCTGCACGTGAACGAGGCCAACACACCCGCGGTGCGGGTCTACGAGAAGGTCGGCTTCCATCGGAGCATGCCATTCCGCCTGATCACCATCAGGTGATACACAGGGACCCGAATGGGAGGGTGCGCCGTGATCCACACCGATCATCGGTTCCTCGAAGCTGTCGAGGCCGCCGTGGGCAAGCTGGAGGCCGGCACCGACGCCGAAATCGTGGTGGTGGCCTCCGGGCGGTCCGGCCACTACCGTGACGTGGCGATGGCCGCCGCGAGCGGGGTGGCCTTGGCATTGCTGGTGGCCATGCTGTACGTCCCGGTGGTGATCCCGCCCTGGGGCGTGGTGGTGGAGTTGCTCGTGGTGTGGCCCCTGGCGGCGTTGCTCTTCAACGGGCCCCGTACGGTGCGGCTCCTCACCTCGAAGCGCCGCCTCCAACGCCAGGTGCGCGAGGCGGCGGCGGCGGAGTTCGTCCACGAGGGGGTGTACGCCACGCCCCAGCACACCGGGATCCTCGTGTACCTCAGCGCCTTGGAGGGCGAGGTGGAGGTGGTCTCCGATGTCGGGATCGACGGCCGGGTCCCGCCTGGGGAGTGGCGAAAGGCCACCGCCGAGTTCGCCTACGCAGACCTGGACCATTTCCTCCACGGGCTCGAACGGGTGGGTGAGGTGCTGGCGAAGCACGTCCCGCCGGTCGACGACCCCAATCGGCTCGAGCTCTCCGACGCCCCGCGGGTGCGCTCGTGAGCCGCCTGCTCCACCGCTGGTGGCCGATCCTCGTCGCGTTGGCCACCGTCGTGCTCCTGCTCGCCACCGCCGAGGACGCCTTGGCGCGGGTGGGAGGAGGCCAGAACTTCTCCACCGGCGGCGGGGGTGGCGGCGGCAGCTTTGGTGGTGGCGGCGGCGGCGGCGACGGCCTCGGCCTGATCCTGTGGCTGATCCTCCGCCTGTGCATCGAGTACCCGGCGATCGGGTTCCCCTTGCTCATTCTGTTCGTGCTCTTCCTGGTGTTCCGCTCCTGGATGGGTCGGGGGAGACGCTCCCGTGGGGTGTACCGAACCCACGAGGGGGGCTCGGCCTCCGCACCGGCCCCGGCACCTGCGCGCAGGGGCACCGCGGGCAGGAAGCGGCTGCAGGAGCGGGACTCCGGCTTCTCCATGCCGGTGCTGCAGGAGTACCTGGAGCTGGTCCACCGACGGGCCCTGGAAGCGGTGGGCACCGGCGACTGGTCCGCGCTCCGGCCCTTCGTGGACGACACCGCCCGCAACGACCTGGTGCGCTCCTGCACCGGGGTCACCGCCATCTCAGAGGTGGTGCACGGGGGGCTCCGCATCGAGCAGGTCCAGGTCCGCGGCGCCTGGACCACGCTTTCCGCGACCTTCCTGGGCAGCCGGCTGGAGAAGACCGCCAAAGGGGAGCGGCGGGTGTACTTCGAAGAGCACTGGCAGTTCCGCCGGGCCTCCGACGCGGTGTCCCTGCCGCCCGAGGAGACCCTGCGTATGG
>JAFDJI010000727.1 GCA_019307545.1 Deltaproteobacteria bacterium
CCTTCCGCTCTTGGCGCTCGCGCTGTTGCTCGCGGCCTGCAACGCCGGAGATACCGACACGATCACCGAGCCGGTCTGCGAGTACGGAAGCGACTGGACCTGCAACGACAACCCAATGATCAGCAGCATCCACGGCCAGTGCGAGGAGGACGGCACCTGCACCTGCTTCGAGGAGTTCGGAGGCAAGAACCCCGAGACGGGACTCTGCTACTGAAGTGGCTCGAACCGCCACGGGCCGACCGCTAGGAGCCCGTAGCGCATAGCGCTCGGGTTCCTCCCGTGCGCGCGCCCGTGCTCAGGCGAAGGCACCGCTGTGCTGGTCACGGGAGTCCGGCGTGCGCTACGCGCTACGCCCTCCTAGCCCCTGTCGTGCGGGCATCTCACGTTTGGTATCTCTACGGAACTGCAAAGCGTATCGTCCGTGATACGAGATCGCGATTCTCGAAATTGGGAGACAGCGGAGCGTGTGTCACGATGGTGCTCGAGGCCCTGCTCCAATAGGTTTCCCGGACGATGTCCCTCATCTCCCGCGTGCTCGACCGGGACGGCTCGGTCGCGGTGACCGCCGTCCTCGGTCCGACGAACACGGCGCGGGAGGTGTACGACCGGGTGTGCGTGGAGCGCGGACCGGACCAGGTGGCGCTGGTCACCGGCGAGGAGAAGCGCATCCCGGACAACCCGCGCTACTTCGTGTGCACGGTGGAGGCGATGCCCCTGGACCGGCCGGTGGCCTTCCTGGCGGTGGACGAGGTGCAACTCGCCGCGGACCGGACCCGCGGGCACGTGTTCACCGACCGGATCCTGCACGCGCGCGGCCTGCTGGAGACCATGCTCCTGGGCTCGGACACCATCGCCCCCCTCCTGCGCAAGTTGGTCCCCTCGGTGGAGGTGGAGCGGCAGCCGCGGATGTCCCAACTCACCTATGCAGGGGCCTCCAAGCTCACCGCCCTTCCGAGGCGTTCGGCGGTGGTGGCGTTCTCGGTGGCGCACGTCTACCAGCAGGCCGACCGGCTGCGGCACAAGCACGGTGGGGTCGCGGTGGTGGTGGGCGCGCTCTCCCCGCGCACCCGCAACGCCCAGGTCGCCATGTTCCAATCGGGTGAGGTCCCCTACATGGTGGCGACTGATGCCATCGGCATGGGGCTGAACCTGGACCTCGACCACGTCGCCTTCACCGAGTTGGGGAAGTACGACGGGATCGGGTATCGCGAGCTGTCGTCGGCGGAGGTGGCCCAGATCGCGGGGCGGGCGGGGCGGTACCATCGCGACGGCACCTTCGGCGCCACCAACGCCCTGGGAGAGCTGGACTACGCCCTGGTGGAGGCCTTGGAGGGTCACCAGTTTCCCCCGCTGGAGGCGCTGTACTGGCGGAACTCCGACCTGGACCCCACCTCGGTGGATTCCCTGCTCTCCGGGTTGACCCGTCGCGCGCCCCACCGGTTCCTGTACCGGATGCGTGACGCCGAGGACCACCAGACCCTGGAGGCCCTTGCGCGCCGCCCGGAGATCGCGAAGCGGGCGACCTCCCCTCCGGCCGTGGCGCTGCTGTGGGACGTGTGCCAGGTCCCCGACTACCGCAAGACCCTCACCGACAGCCACGCCGTGCTGGTTTCCCGGATCTACTGTCAGCTCGTGGACCAGGGGGTGCTGGACACGGACTGGGTCGCCCGTCGCATCAAGCGCCTGGACCACGTGGACGGCGACATCGATGCCCTCACGACCCGCATCGCCTTCGTCCGCACCTGGAGCTTCCTCTCCTATCGACGGGAGTGGATGCCGGACGCCACTGGTTGGCAGGAGCGGACCCGTGCCATCGAGGATCGGCTCTCCGACGTGCTTCACGAGGAGCTCACCCGCCGGTTCGTGGATCGACGAGTCATGGTGCTCACGGCCGCGGGCGAACGGGGCGAGGGACTGGTGGACGCCGGTGGTGTCGTGCGGGTGGGCGAGTTGCGGGTGGGCGTGCTGGCAGGGTTCACCTTCCGGGCCGACCGGGAGACCGTGCAGGACAAGGCACTCCACCGCGCGGTGCGCGGAGCGGTGCGGGAGGAGGTGGCCCGCAGGGTGGAGACCATGCTGGCGGCCGATTTCCGTGATCTGACCCTGTCGCTGGACGGCACGATCTGCTGGCATGGAGCCCAGATCGGGCGGTGGGTGCGCGGTTCCGAGGTGCTGGCGCCCCAGGTTCGCGGACTCCGCCACGAGTTGGTCCCGCCTGACGCACGTGAGCGACTCGGTCGGGCCCTTCAGCAGTGGACTGCCTCCCGGTTGGGGACATTGCTGGAGCCGGTGGCCGACGAACCGTCCTTCTCCCCGGAGGCGCGGAGCCTGCTGCACGCCTTGCGGCGGGGGCTGGGCGGAGCCTACCGAGCGGATCTCGAGGACCAGGTCTCCAAGCTCACCGACGCGGACCGGCACGCGCTGGCTCGGCGCGGTGTACGCCTGGGCATGCGGACCGTGTACGCGCTGCCGATGCTCAAACCGGAAGCGGTCCACCTCCGCGCCGTGCTGTGGGGCCTGTGGAAGGGCGCCGACGAGGTGCCGGATGTACCCACTCCCGGCGCCATCTCGGTGCCCCGTGACCCGGGCCGATGGGACGTCTTCTACCGAGCGCTCGGGTTTCTTCCCCTCGGTCCACGTGTGGTGCGGGCAGACGTGGTGGAGAAGGTCTCGGCAAGCGCCCGCAGGCTCGCTCGAAAGGGACCCTTCGAGCCGCCGGACCAGCTGATGACCTGGATCGGGTGCGGTCAGGAGGACCTGGCGGGGATCCTGGAGGCACTGGGATTCGAGCGCCTGCCCGGTGAACCGGTGCGATTCCGCGGGACCAGGACCAGGAGGGGTCGGAAGGGCCGCGGCCGTCGACCCCCGGAGTGGGGATGACCGGGGACCTCTTGCGGGCTAGCCCGGAAGCGAACGCGCGAGCCGGAAACCCACGAAATAGGTCCGGTCCTTCGGGGTGAGGCGGTACCGGTTGGCGCTCCGCACCCCCGTCGCCTCGGCGTTCCAGGAACCCCCGCGGCACGCGCGGCGGCCGCCCAACCAACCCGGTTCCGATCCACCCGGCTCGGAGAAAGGCCGGACCCTGTCCCCATGCGCGTCGGGGTCCGCGCACCAGTCCCGCACGTTGCCCGCCAGGCCCCGCACCCCGAAGGGGCTCTCATCGA
>JAFDJI010000136.1 GCA_019307545.1 Deltaproteobacteria bacterium
TCCACCGTGACGCTCAAGCGCATCGTGGCCGTCCCGAACGAGCCCGACCAGGAGGTCACCACCTGGATCGACATCGGCTCCATGGTCCCAGAGGCGGGCCGCGGCGTGTACGAGTTGAAGCTGCGCGGCATCGAGCCCGAGGAGGAAGAGGAGGAGGAAGACGCGACCGCCGAGACCGAGCGGATGGACACCGGGTGGTGGCCCCGCCAGGTCGAGGAAGAAGAAGAGGAGGAGACCGGCCCCACCGACTTCAGCCGTTTGCTGGTCACCGACATGCAGTTGGTCGCGAAGCTCGCCGAGCCCGGGCCCGACCAGACCTGGGCCCCGTCGGCCGAGGTGTGGGCCTTCAACACCCACGACAACGGTCCGGTCACCGGCGCCGAGGTGCAGATGGTGCGCCCGAGTGGGCAGGTCATCGGCGAGTGCCGAACGGACTTCTCGGGTGGATGTACCCTGGAGGTCGAACAGGACCCCCTCGACGAGACCCCGCCTCTGGCGATCGTGGTGCGCCGCGGCGAGGACATGAGCTACCTGAAGTTCTCCGACCTTCAGGTGCCGCCCCCCGGCGACGTGCACGGCGTGCCCTACCTGGACGAGCAGCCCTACCGCGCCTCGGTCTACACCGACCGTGGCGTGTACCGCCCCGGAGACACGGCCCACGTGTCGGCCATCCTGCGCAAGGCGGACCACACCGCACCCCAGCCCAACCTCCCGGTCGTGGCGAAGCTCTTCGACCCCAAGCGCAAGGAGCTGCGGAAGAAGGTGCTGCAAGCCAACCCGGCGGGAATGGTCTCGGTGGACCTGCCCTTCGCCGACTTCGCCACCACCGGGCAGTACCGGGTGGCCCTCGAGGTCGGGGAGCGCCAGGTGGGCGAGACCACCTTCAACGTGGAGGAGTTCGTCCCCGAGCGCATGAAGGTGGAGGCGTCCATCGAGGGGGAGCACCTCTCGGACGACCCGGTGCCGGTGGACATCGCGGGACGATGGCTCTTCGGCGGCAACGCCAGCGGCAGCGAGGTGGAGCTGACCTGCCAGTTGGTGCCCGGGGGCTTCACCCCCGCGAAGAACAAGAGCTTCCAGTACGGCCTCGCCGAGATCGAGGACGGCACCGATCGCCGTGTGGTGTCGCTGGGCGCCTTGTCGGATCGCCTGAACGAAGAAGGCGAGGTCACCCTGAACTGCCCGGCCGCCGCCCGATCCGGTGGCTTCCTCGGCGCGGCCACCCTGGTCGCGCAGGCCGCGGTGTTCGAGGGCGACTCGGGCCGTACCACCCTGGGAGAGGCGAGCGCCCCGGTCCACCCGGAGCACTACTACGTGGGGCTGTCCACCTCAGCGACCAAGGTGAAGCCCGGCGACGCTCTGAACGTGAGCGGCCTGGTGGTGGACTGGAGTGGCGAGGTCTACCCCTCCGTCTCCAAGGTCACCGTGGACCTGGTCCGACTGCAGGAGGAGTACCTGTACACCTGGGATTCCGAGGAGCACCGGTACCGCTACCGCCGCATGCTCCGTCGATCCCAGGAGGACACCGCCGAGGCCGCCGTGCAGGACGGCCGGTTCTCCCTCACCCTGCACCCGTCCATGAACAGCGCCGGCTACCTGGTGGTGGCCAAGTCGGGCGATGCCCGCACCGAGCTGTTCGTGGAGGGCTCGGGGCGCCGCTACTGGTGGCAGCCCCGTGAGACCGCCGTCGACCAGACGCCCCGCCCCAACAAGCCCGGCGAGCTGGCCATGGAGACCACCGAGGTCGCTCAGGTGGGCGACAAGGTCACCGTGAAGGTCATCGCGCCCTACGGCGGTCGGATGCTGTTCACCGCCGAGACCCACGAGGTGGTCGAACACAGGTGGACGGACGTGCAGGCCGGCGAGGTGGAGTGGACCTTCAAGGTCCGGGAGTTCGTGCCCAACATCTACGTGAGCGCGCTCTTGGTGAAGGACCCACACCTGGAGTCGGTGGAGGCGTTCCTGCCGGACCGCGCCTTTGGGGTGCGCTCGGTGCGCATCCAGCCCCGGGAGTACACCCACGACCTGGCGCTGACCGTGCCCAACGAGGTGCGGCCCTACAGCGAGCTGACCGTGGGCATCGACCTCGGCCCCCTCGAGGAGCCCACCTTCGTCACCGTAGCTGCGGTGGACGAGGGGATCCTGTCCCTGACGAAGTTCCCGTCGCCCAACCCCTTCGAGAGCATCTTTGCGCGGCGCGAGCTGGGTGTGGACACCTACGAGACGGTGGGGTGGACGCTGCTGGTGCCACCCGGCGGACCGGGGAGCCACACCGGTGGCGACGGTGACTCCGCCGGGAGCGGTCGGGTGCAGATGGTGAAGCCGGTGGCCCTGTGGTCCGGGGTCGTGGAGGTGCCGCGCTCCGGGAAGGCCACGGTGTCCTTCGACGTGCCCGGCTACCGTGGCGAGTTGCGGGTGATGGCGGTCTCTGCCGGCCCGAAGCGCATGGGCCATGCCGACCGCCCGGTGACCGTGCGCGACCCGATCGTGCTCCAGACCACCCTGCCGCGCTTCCTCATCGAGGGCGATGAGGCGGTGCTGCCGGTGTTCGTGTCCAACGCCTCTGGCGCGGCACAGGACATCGTGGTGGACCTGGCGGCCGAAGACCTCGCGCTCCCTGGAGATGCGGCACTCACCGCGCTCGTGGAACGTCCCTCGCCGGTGTTGGTGCTGGGAGATGCCCAGGCGCGGCTGCACCTGGAGGACGGTGCGTCCGACACGGTGCTGTTCCGGGTACGGGCGACGAACGCCCCCGACGCCGCGAAGTTCAAGGTGACCGCCACCGCGGGGTCGCTGGTCTCCTTCGAGGAGATCGAGCTTCCGATCGCCCGCGGGGAGTCGGAGTCGCGCGAAACGGTGAAGTTGGCCCTGGTCAAGGGCGCGAACGACCTCGGCCCGGCCTTGGACGGTTGGATCGAAGGGACCGACCGCACCCGCATCTGGGTCACCACCAACCCCTACGGCGAGGCGCTGTCCCACGTGCGTGCCCTGGTGCGCTACCCCTATGGTTGCATCGAGCAGACAACCTCTTCCACCCGCCCCCTGCTGTACGTGTCCACCCTGCTCGACGTGGTGGACCCGGAGCTGGCGAAGGAGGCGCCGGTGGACAAGATGGTCCAGTACGGGGTGGAGCGGATCCTCTCCATGCAGACGCCCACCGGAGGCTTCGCCTACTGGCCGGGCGGCTACGCCCCCAACCCCTGGGGCACGGCCTACGCGACCCACCTGCTGCTCGACGCCAAGGAGGCCGGCCACGCCGTTCCTTCTCGTCCCCTGGACGACGCCCTCGACTACCTGGAGCGTGAGGCCGACACCCGGGTGGGCACCTACGAGGGCGACAACACCACCGCCTATGTCCAGTACGTCCTCGCCCGGGCCGGTCGCGCGCGCACCGCGCAGGCCGAGACCCTGTTGGCGCAGCTCGGCGAGGGGCAGCGCACCGGTCGTCGCTACCGCGAGGTGGCCGAGCCGCGGTACCTCCTCATGACGGCGATGCAGCTCGGTGGGGACCGTCGCTACGAGTCCCAGCTGCGCGCTCCGGACACCTCACAGCTCACCAACGAGCGCAAGAACGACTGGTCCTTCTGGTCCGACCTGCGCAGCCGCGGGTTCCAGCTTGCGCTGTACCACGACATGTTCGGGGCCACCGGTGACGAGGGGCAGGCGCTCGCGAACGTGGTCGGCAACGGCCTCGCGCTGCACCGGAGCACCTACTACACCACCCAGGAGATGGCCTGGGGTCTGACCGGGCTCGGAAAGTGGGTCAGCGGCGGGCTCTCGGACATCGGCGAGCCCACCCTCTCTGTGAACGGCCAGGAGATCGCGGCCCAGTCCATCGCGTCCAAGGGCGGTGCCGACTACGTGTGGACCCTCAGCGGGGCCACCGGGGCCGGGGCGGTGAACCTCGACCTGCCGAAGACCGGCGGCAAGGCCGTGTACGCGGTGGTCTCGGTGCAGGGAGTGCGGACCGAGGGCGCCCCGGCGGGCGGCAACGGTCTCTCCCTGACCCGGGAGATCCTGGCCGCGGACGGGCGCCCCTTCGATCTGTCTAGCCACCAGCTCGGTGACCCGGTGTTCGTGCGCATCGGCATCACGAACACCTCGGGCAGCACCGTGCAGAACATCGCCCTGGTGGACCGGATCCCGGCGGGGTGGGAGATCGAGAACCCCCGCCTCGGGCGCGGGCACGCGGTGGACTGGATCGACCCGAGCGAGACCTGGGCCGTGGAGCACATGAACCTGCGCGACGACCGGGTGGAGGTGTTCGGCACCCTGCAGAGACGGGAGAAGCGGTATGTCACCTACCAGGTCCGCGCGGTGACCGGCGGAACCTTCACCCATCCGGCCGTGTCCGCGGAGGCGATGTACGATCCCCGCATCTGGTCACGGCTCCAGAAGACCCGGGTGACCATCCGCGACCCCTGGAGCGGTAGCTGATGAATCTCCGGGTCGCCGCTCGCCGCGCCCTCTTCGCCCTGTCCTCCGTGGCAGTGGTGGGGGGCGCGGTGTGGGCGGCGGCCTGGAAGGTGCCCCTTCCCGACCGGATCGAGACGTCCGGATCGGCCATGGTGCTGTACCGGGACGGCCTGCCCGCGCACGTGGAGCTGTCCCCCGACGACAAGTGGCGCATCCCCGTAGCGGTGGAGGAGGCGGACCCCGACTACCTCGAGGCGTTGGTGCGCCTGGAGGACAAGCGCTTCTATCTGCACGCCGGCGTGGACCCCCTCGCGGTGAGCCGAGCGGTGGTCCAGAACACCCGCTCCGGAGAGGTGGTGTCCGGCGCGTCGACGCTCACCATGCAGCTGGCGCGACTGGTCGAGCCCCGCCCGCGGACCCTCCGGTCCAAGGTGGTGGAGGCGGCCCGCGCGGTCCAACTCGAGGTGCGCCTCTCCAAGGACGAGATCCTGGCGGCCTACCTGACCTTCGTCCCCTACGGGCGCAACCTGGAGGGCATCGAGGCGGCGTCCTGGGCCTACTTCGGGCACGCGGCCGCGGAGCTGGACCCCGCCGAGATCGCCACCCTCCTCGCCGTCCCCCAGAACCCCAACGCCCGCTACCCCGCCCCCGGCCACACCGAGCGACTTCGGGTCGCCCGGGACGAGATCGCGGACCGGCTGTTGGCCTTGGGCGCCCTGCCCACCGGGAGCGAGGACGCCCCCCTGTCCACGGAGGAGGTCCTCGCCCAGGTGAAGGCGGCTTCGGTGCCGGATCGCCTTCGTCCGGTGCCACGGGACATCCCCCACGCCGCGGCCTGGCTGCGCCATGGGCGAGGGACCCCGGCGCGGTTGGAGACCACCCTGGACCGCGGGGTGCAGGCGCTGGTGGAGCGGGTGCTGGCCAACCACCGTGAAGAGGCGCAGGTGAAGGGCATCCACAACGCCTCGGTGGTGGTGGTGGACCACCACACCGCGGAGGTTCGCGCCCTGCTCGGAAGCTTCGACTTCTGGGACGCCGAGCACGGGGGCCAGATCATCGGCTTCGACAACCCGCGCTCTCCGGGCTCCACCCTCAAGCCCTTCATCTACGCCCGGGCCATCGACCGCGGCTTGATCCTCCCCGAGCACCTGCGGCCGGACATCCCGGTTGCCTATGGCACCTACGCGCCGGAGAACTACGACGGGCGGTTCGCGGGGGTGGTGCGGATGGAGGAGGCGCTGTCGCGCTCGCTCAACGTGCCCTTCGTGAACCTGCTCCAGGACGTGGAGGTGGAGCCCTTCCTCGCCGACCTGCGCGCCATGGGGGCGCGTCACCTGGACCCGATGCCCGGACACTACGGGCTCAGCGCGGCCGCAGGGGGCATCGAGCTGACTCCACTGGAGATGGCGGCCCTTTTCACTACCCTGGCCGAGGACGGGCGCTATCGCCCGCTCACCGCGGTGCCTCGGGAGCGGGGAGAGCGGGCGGTGCTCTCCAAGGGGTCGGCGTGGTTGACCCGGCGGGCGCTCATGCTCAAGGACCGCCCCGACTTCCCGTCCCGCCGCGAGCTCTCCAGCGCCCCAAGGCGCATTCACTGGAAGACCGGCACCAGCTTCGGCCACCGGGACGCCTGGGCCATCGGCTCGGGCGAGCGGTACACGGTGGTGGTGTGGATGGGCAACTTCGACAACACCGGCTCCATCCACCTGGTGGGCTCCGAGGCCGCGGGACCGGTCCTCTTCGATCTACTCGAGGGGCTGGACGACGGGGCGAGGGGTCCCGCGAAACCGCCTCCCGCCGAGCTGATCGAGGTGGAGGTGTGCGCGTTGTCCGGACACCTGCCCACCGAAGCCTGTCCCCGCCGCAGTACCGCCCTCGCCCTGGAGCACCGGGTGCCCATCGAGAAGTGCCCCTACCACCACGCGGTGGAAGTGGACGTGGCCACGGGACAGGCGGTGACCCCGCTCTGTCGGGAGGGGCGGGAGACCCGGGTCGATCAGTACGTGCTCTGGCCCTCGGCGGTGCGGCGGTGGCTCGACGACCGCAGTCGTTGGCAGCCCAGCCGTCCGCCGCTGGCGCCGGGCTGCGAGCCGGTCGCCCACACCGAGCCGCCCCGCATCCTCTCCCCGAGGCGGGAGGAGACGGTGGTGCTCCTTCCCGGGGTTGCGGCCACCGACCAGGAAGTTCCGCTGGAGGCGGAGAGTGCCCTGGCCGACGCGGCGTTGAGCTGGTTCGTGGACGGGGAGTGGATCGGGAGCGCGTCGGCGGACGAGCGGTTGTGGTGGACCCCGGAGCCGGGGGTGCACGAGGTGGTGGTGCTCGACACCCGGGGGCTCAGCAGCCGGGTGGAGGTGGAGGTCTCGGGCGGGAGGTTTGCGCGGGTGGTGCGATGACCACCGGACGCCATCCCCGTTTCCGGATTGCGCGACAAGATTGAATGGGTGCGTCGATTCCTGCGGCCACCCGGGGAGGGTGTCGGGCGGACGTCCGTCGCCCCGACGGACGTCTGTCACCCGCGAAACGCCGTCCGCGTCGACCTCCACCCTGAATCGGAGGTGTGCGTGGGTCCGACACCCGAACGGGGGAACGCCGGTCTTTCGTCGGTACGAAGGTTGCTCGCTGCGTCTGCATGCTCGTGCACCCTGCGGCCCGCCCCACCCCCAGCTATGTCCCCCGCGCGCGGGCGAAAGACCTCCTGTACCAAATCCTGCAACAACACCTCGCGACCTTCCTGGAGCGGGCGCGAGAGCACGACCGCCCGGTGCCCGGTCACGTGGAGCGCGAGCTGTTCTCGTACCTGGCCTGCGGGATCCCGGCCCACGGCTTCGCGCTGCTCCGGTGTGACGCCTGCGACGGGTCGCACGTGGTGCCGTTCTCCTGCAAGGGCCGCGGGTTCTGCCCCTCGTGTGGCGGGCGCTGGATGTCCCAGACCGCGGCGCACCTGGTGGACCGGGTGTTCCCAGAGGTACCGGTCCGGCAGTGGGTCCTCACCCTGCCCATGCCGCTCCGGTTCTGGCTGGCGCGTCGTCCGCGGCTGTGCCGGGAGGTGTTGGGGGTGTTCCTCCGGGCGGTGTTCGGGTGGTACCGCAAGCGCGCGCTTGCAGTGGGGGTGGCCGACGGCCGATGCGGCGCCGTGACCTTCGCCCAATCTTTTGGCTCGGCGCTCAACCTCAATCTGCACTTCCACGCGCTGGTGACCGACGGGGTGTACGCCTGGGACCAGCGCGCAGACGAACCCGTGTTCCACCCGGTCCGCGGGCTGTCGACCGAGGATGTCGAGGAGCTGGTCGAAGTGGTCCGCCACCGGATCCTGCGCCCCAGAATGACGGGGACGGGCAGATCCTCATGCAAGCGGCTTCCGCAGCGGGCCGGGTCGCCATGGGCCGGCGCGCCGGCCGACGCACGCGCTGCCTGCGCGGACTACCGGGCTCCCCCTACCGGCGGCCCAAGCGGTGCGCCCAATCGGGGTGGTTCAACCTCCACGCCAACGTCCGCATCGCCGGCCGGGATCGAGAGGGCCTGCAACGGTTGTGTCGGTACGTCGCCCGCCCACCACTGGCCCACGGCCGCCTCGAG
>JAFDJI010000728.1 GCA_019307545.1 Deltaproteobacteria bacterium
AGGGCCGAACATCGCGGAACAAGGAGGAGCCGTGAGGTCCTCGTCTGACGTGTCGAACCCGTCCGGGGGAGCGTCGGGACGGCGGATGCCCACGCAGCCAGCCTTGCGTTGTGAACAGGTGACGCGGGTGCTCGACCCCGCCAACCTCCACCGGGCCTGGAAGCGGGTTCGGCGGAACGGTGGCGCACCGGGCGTGGACGGGATGTCTATCGAAGACTTCCCGGCCTGGGCCCGGCAGCACTGGGCAGAGACCCGACAGGCACTACAGGACGGGACCTACCGCCCCCAACCGGTTCGGCAGAAGGCGATCCCGAAGCCGAGCGGAGGGGAGCGCTTGCTGGGGATACCGACGGTCGTCGACCGGGTGATCCAGCAGGCGGTGGCGCAGGTCCTCGAGCCCGAGTTCGACCCGCACTTCAGCGCGTCGAGCTTCGGGTTCCGTCCTGGACGCTCCGCCCATGGAGCGATCAAGCACCCATTCATGGGATCTCCCTGGCACCAGCATCCGATTAAATTCGTTGCGAACTTGACAAACGTCTGACGAAAGTCTGACAGCCGCCTGACAATAGTCCCAGCTCGTGGGTCCACGTAGAGAGGGCTTCCTCCGCATCGAACCACCTGCGGCTACCCTCCCTCCCCATCGCCCCCTTCATCCCCCATGCTGCCAGACAACATCGGACTTCGGCCTGTCGTCCTCCATCACCTACCGCTCGTTCGCGTAATCATCGACCGACTGGGCATCTACCGCGTGGTCAGCGATCTTCTCCCACCCGATCCCCGGTCCAAAGTCACGGACGCCGACTGCGTCACCGTCATGATCATGAACATCCTGATGGGACGCGTCGCGCTGTACCAAATGGACAGCTGGCTCGAGCATGTCGACACCGACATCTTGCTGTGGGAGGGCTGTCCTCTGGAGGGGTTCAGCGACGTTCGCCTGGCGCTCGCCCTCGACCACTTGTTCGACCAGGGGACCGACGAGGTTCTCTCGGCGGTGGTCCACAGCTACCTGCACAGCGACGAGGCGCCCCATGTCTACTCGGTTCACGGGGACACGACGTCTCTGTCGCTGCAGGGCGCCTACGACATCATCGCTGACCTGGACGCTCCCACCGTCACCTATGGCTACTCCAAGGCCCACCGGCCCGATCTGAAGCAGATCATCTTCGGTCTGAACCTCCATGGGTCGGTGGGGATGCCGATGGTGGCGTCGATGTTGGATGGCAACACCTCGGACCACGATGCGAACCGGCGACACATCACGCAGCTGGCGAGCCTGGTGCGACCCGACGACGAGGTGACCTTCGTCGCCGACTGCAAGCTGGTGGACAAGCACACCATCGGCCAGCTTCTCGACGAGGAGTTCCACTTCATCTCGCTGCTTCCAGACACCTTCGCGCAGCGAAAGAACCTGATTGCCACGGCACACGACGACGGCCATGAGTTGCTGGAGCTGTCCCGGGACCCTGGTAGGACCAAGGCCGATCCGGACCGCGTGTATCGGGGCACCAGCTACGAGTGCTCCTTCCCGGTGCAAGACCCGCGCGTCCCGGGCAAAGAGGGGCTCCGCACCGAGCGGATGCGCTTCTTGCTCATCGAGTCCTCGCAGCTGGCAGCCAAGTTCGACAGCTCGCTCGAAGACAAGCTTCAGCGCGAGGCAAGACGGTTCGACAAGGCCGTCAAGAAGGCGACGAAGAAGCCGTTCTCTTGCCACGACGATGCCGCAGCGAGGCGCGACAAGCTGCTTGAGACGCTGAAGCTGCACCACGCCCAGGTTGATGTCGTCGCAGAGGAAGTCACGCTCCGACGGTCCCGGCCCGGTCGCCCGCGCAAGGGCGAAGAGCCGCCGACCAAGAGCCAGTACCAGCTCGTGCTACGCGAGTTGACCGCCGACACCGACGCCATCGAGCAGGCCAGGCTCTACGCACGTCACTTCGTCCTCATCACCGATCATCTCGACGAGGAGACCTGGTCCGACGAGCAGGTGTTCGCCGAGTACCGGAAACAGCATCTGGTCGAGAATCATTCAGGGTTCAGGTGGTTCAAGAGCGAAGCCACTGTCGCACCGATGTTCCTCAAGACACCACGACGCATCGCGGCGCTCTGCCTGGTGTTCGTACTGGCCCTGATGGTGCGGAACTACCTGCAGTTCACCCTACGAAAACGCCTCCTCGAAGAAGACGAGAAGGTACCGTACTACGGAAGGAGACCCCCCACCCAGAAGCCGACCGCTGAAGTGGTGCTCAACCTCTTCGCTGGTGTGCAGGTCGTCCACGTCACCATGGACGAGGAGGTCGTGGAGCGGCGTCTCGCCCATCTAAGCGACGCCGCCCGCAAGGTCCTCGACCTCCTCGATGTCGCGGTGGAGGTGTTCACCAGGGTGCGGGAAAAACCCGTAGTGCGGGTGGGGGCGATCCCATGAATGTGAGTCAGGGCGGGATCTCGCCACAGTATAGGTAATAGACCTGCTATTCTCAGAGGTTACACCCCAGAGCGGGGGTTGATGTGCAACGACATCGAAGCTGGTTCTGCTCAATTCTCCTCCTCGTACCCTCCTTCTTCCTCGGGGTCACAGGGCTCTAACGGCATCGTCCAGGGCAGGGTTCCGATACCAAGGCAAAGGTCGCAAAACCATACGCGGAACCTCTCCCCTTTCAGGGGTTCTACGCCCACATTGTGGCCCGCAAGGGCGGTGCTCAATTGCCGTTGATAGCCCATGTATCTCATCGTCCCACAAGTGCTGACTCGGCGCACGACGA
>JAFDJI010000729.1 GCA_019307545.1 Deltaproteobacteria bacterium
GAGGAGGGACGCCCGATTCTCAGGCTGGTAACCTGAACGTCGGCCCGGACAGCGCCTCGCGCCCTGCGGCGCGGTGTGACATCAGCCCCCAGCTTCGTTGATGGTCGTGGTGATGCTGCCGTCGGATTCCTTGAACAGCTCGTTCATGGACCCGGACATCGCGGTGAGGCCCAATAGCGCAGACAAGACGACCAACACCGCAATGAGCGCGTACTCGATGGCGGTGCTGCCTGCTTCTTCTGCCTGGAAAGCGATTAAGGCTCGGTTGCCCACCGGTCCGCCTCCAGTTCCATCATAACTAAAAATTTTCGGCAGTGCAAAAAAAATATTCCGTTTTGCTGGATGTCCCTTTCCGCTGCCAGCTATTGCTCCAATCTGGCGACCCAGAAACCCCTCGGCGAGGGGGGCCCTGCGCTTCAATTCTAGCACACCGAGACCGTCACCAGGAGAGCACAAGGGGAACAGCCCAGCGTACGCCTGGACGCTGCCCATCAACGCCCGGATCAGGAGACCGCCTGCCGCTCGAAGGACCGCTCGAACCAGTCCACGATGTCCAGCGACTCGAACATGGGTTCACCATCGACGAACAGACACGGCACCTGGGTACGCCCGGTCCGTTCCAAGAGGTCCTACCACCATCGGGTCTCGCGCACGTCGCGGTACTCGATGTTCACACCCAGCCGATCGATCGCTCCGTGCACCCGAACGCAGAACGGGCAGCTGTCGAACTTGTACAGCGCCAGTTCAACCAAGGTGCCGTCCGAAAGGGCGTTGGTGCTATTGCCGCCAGCACGTTCCGTAACCCGATGCAGGATCAACCCGGAAGCACCTGTTCTTCGATGTCCCTCAACAGTTGGGAAGCAGGACCGGTCCGGTGCATGCGGATGCACTTCTTGTAGGCCTTCCAGAGGTCAGCCAAGTAGGCATCCTCGCTCATCCGGTGCTCGTTGGGCAACGTGTCGTCGCTCGGAAGGTCGGAGCCGGCGAAGGACCTGCGGGAATGCAGGTTCCGGAGCGCGTGGATGAACAACTGGCCCGCGCCAGGCTCGCCCCGACGGCGCAGCTCCAAGTACAGGTGCCAGGCGACGCTCTCCGGAAGCACGCAAATTTCGCTGGGTTGCCGCACACCGACGCGAAGGTGCCGGATCAACTCACGAGACGGCTTGCTCATGTCCACGGGGACGACAGCGTTCATTGGTTTCCTCCATCTCCGCACGAAAGGCCCCTGCCACACAGGGAAAACTGCGTGTGTGCCCGCAAGAGTGGACTCCCGCACGTCGCGCAGGATACCACGAGCACGGCTCGTTCCGATAGAGGGGGAAAAGGCGCCCTTCGGACGAGCACACACGAGACGCTCGGCTCGGCTCGCCAGGAGAGGGCGCTTTGCGCCGTTTCTCCCCACCGATCGGTTGCTGGTGAAATCGCTGCAAGGGAGCGTTTACGATGATCCTCAATGCCTGCCTGCTCGCGCTCAGGGCCACCGCGGGCGCCGAGGAGGGGAAGTGATGTCCATCGCACCCCTGCTGTTCCTGTTGGCGGCCTGTGTGCCCCATGTCGAGGCCGGGCCCTCCGTGGTCGCCAAGGCGCAGGCGCCGGTGCGCCTGGTGACCCTGCCCGATCCCGGAAGCCCCAACGTGTACCTCCAAGCCATCGCGGCCGCGGGATCTGCCCGAGATCCAGTCGGGCAGGAGGGGCTGGCCTGGCTCACCGCCCGTTCCATGGTGGAGGCGGGTGCGGGAACCCGCAGCGGACAAACACTCAAGGAGGCGCTCTACCCCACCGGCAACGAGATCGAGCAGGTGATCGATCGGGAGTGGGTCTCCTTCCGCCTCACGTGCCACCGGGACCACGCATCCCTTTGCCTCGAGTTGTTCACCGAGGTCCTGCTCGATCCCAGGTTCGACGACGCCGACGTGGTCCGCCTCCGCGACGAGGCGCTGTACCAGGTCACCCAGGGACTCCTTGCCGACGAGGAAGCACTGGGCGGGGAGGTCCTCGACACCTGGATGTTCGAGGGACATCCGTACGGTCATCCCGTCATGGGCCGCGCCGGGGTGCTGCCGCTCCTCGATGCCGAGGCAGCCCGCAGCTTCCACGCCCGCCACTACGTCCGGGAGGCGGTGATCGGAGGGATCGCCGGTGCCTTCGATCCGGCGCTTGTCGCCGCTTTTCAGGACCGACTCGACGCCCTTCCCGGTGTGAGAGCACCCGAGTTGGTGCTGCAGTCCCCAGCCCCTATCGAGGGACGCACCCTGCTCGCGGTGGACACCACGACCGAAGTGACCGGGTTCCACCTGGGGCACCCACTCTCGGTGGACCGGAACCACCCGGACTGGCCCGCCCTGTACCTGGGGGTCGCGGCCTTCGGCGTCCACCGGCAGGTACACGGGCGCCTGTTCCGGTCGTTGCGCGGCGACCGTGGGCTCAACTACGGCACCTATGCCTACATGGAGCCCTTCGTACAGCGGGGATGGACCACCCTGCCCGAACAGGGGGTGCTGCGCAGGCAGCCGCATTTCTCCCTGTGGATCCGCCCCAATTCGATAGAAAACGGCCCCTTCGCCCTCAAGCTGGCCCTCGACGAGTTGGAGCGGCTGGTCACCGACGGGCTGGAGGAAGGGGAGTACGAGCGGAACCGGAGCTACCTGCACGGGCACCTGGCGAGCGAGGCCCACGACCCAGGCCGTCGACTCGCCTACGCGCTGGATGCGGCCGCCACCGAGACCCCGAACCTACTCGAACACGTGCCAGTC
>JAFDJI010000730.1 GCA_019307545.1 Deltaproteobacteria bacterium
TGGTCACCAACAAGTGGCAGACGTTGTAGGCGAGGTCGTGGTCGGCGCCGTCGTCCGCTACGTCGTAGTCGATGCCGCTCCCGAACCCGTCATTGCCCTGGGAGCAGTCATCGCAGCCATCGCCGTCCAGGTCCTGACACGAGAACGGGTTGAGGATGCTCCAGTCATCCCCGTTCAGGACACCATCGTTGTCGATGTCGGTGTCCACTGCATCCCGGACACCGTCGTCGTCGGTGTCCATCTCGATGACCCACGCGAGGCTGCCGAGCCAGGCGCTGGAGCCGTCGTACCAGAAATCCTGGCTGCCACCCCCACCCTCGCTGTAGGGGACCTGGAACAACTCGTGCGAGAGGCGGCTGCCGTTGGCGCCGGCGGTGCTACCTCCGAATTCATCGAGCCCATAGGCGGAGTCCACGCCGACCCATCCGTCGTCGATGATTGTTTCGCCGTCCGCGGCGGTGCATCCGTCGCAGAAGCCGAAGGAGCCCACGGTGAACAGGGAGTTCCAGTCCTGTGTAGTGCAGTCGGTGTTGTAGGTGTCGGACGCGCAGAGAGCCATGGGGAGGCTCGGCTCACAGGTGGCGTCGTCGCGGCCGCCAGCCTGCGTGGTGAGGTTGACGGTAGGGCTGTTGATTCGGATCGTCCCGGTCTGCTCGTTGGAGCACTCCCACAGGAGCGCTGGGGAGACCACCTGCTCGCCCCAGGTGCCCGAGGTGGGGAAGTTGCTGTAGGTGTGCTCCGTGCCGTCGAAGTAGTCTGCGAACAGGGCGACGTGGCGGCGACCGGTGAGCGTGGGGTGGGTGTAGACCACCGCGAGCACGGTGCCACCAACGCCGGTTCCGCCGTGAAAACCGGCATGGCCGCCGGTTAGGCACCGATCTTCGTAGATATCGACACAGGTTTGATGCCAATGATGCCCAGTGCAGGTCTGGCCAATGTACACTGACGTCCACGTGCAGCCTGGAGGAGCGATGTTGTCCGCGTCGTTGTGCTCGCAGTACGAGTATGTGCCCGGGCCATGGGCCATCGCGAAGTCGGCCGGGTCGAGCTCGTAGACCCTCACGCAGCAGCCGGCACCCTCGCCTTCCTGGCCGTCGTACACCTCCGTGGCATTGGAGAGCGCGTGGCCGTTGATCTTGATTTGGTCCGCTATGCTCCCCTCCGTGAACGTGGGGAACCCGGACGACTTGGAGTGCACGAACGCGTACATGTTGATGATGGTGCTCCCGGTCGGGATCTTCACCTCGATGAGGTCGCCGGAGCAGGTCCAGCCCGTGTCGTGGGCGCTGACCCCCTGGCCATCGATGGACACCCCCCCCTGGATGGTGTCCTGGTAGACCATGTAAACCTGGGCAGGCGCCACCCAGGAGAAGAGGGAGAAGAGCAGGGAGAAAAGTAGTGCATGCATGGTGACACCGGTGTGAACGATAGGGAGCATAGCTATTGTTGCTGCCCACCGTCGCGGGTGTTCCGCGGCAGTACCCTTCGTTGGGGCAAGACGACATCGGTTGTGGCCGCGCTGAAGCCGTGCGATACGTGGGCAATAGCAGGTGCTTCTGGGTTGGGATCAGCGCTCGCGGACTCGGGCGGCTGCTCGTGCAAGATGGCGCGTGTCGGGCGGCGCCTGGGGCGCGCGAGAGGTGCGCGTGGTACCTTGAGCCTCGCGCCGACGCGTCGGCGGTGGGTTCTGGAGGTCGCCATGTCGCAGTATTTCGACCACGTTCGCTGCAGCAGTTGCGGCACCTCGTTCGATCCGGAGCAGATCGGCGGGGGCGTGCGCCAGCTCAGCTGCCCGCATTGCGGCGCGATGCTCGCTGTGGCCGACCTGTTCGGGCTGAAGGACCAGTGGCTCGAGGAAGAGGAGGAGGTCCTCACCCTGGAGGATGCGGTGCCCGGCCACCGGCGGGAGGAGGAGCGGGACGAGGAGTCGGATGCCGAGCCAGCCCACGGCGATCTGCCGGCGCGGCCCGTGGACACCCGGCCCCTGGGGGCGCTGGACATCCTGCGGCAGATGAAGAAGGACGAGTGACCTCGCGGTGAGCCAGCGACTGCGCGTCTACTTCGGGGTCGGGGCCTGCATCGCGGTGCTGGTCGCCTGCCGGGGGCCCGACGACCCGTCCCTCGACCCCATCGAGCCCTATGACCCGCTGTCCCTGGTCGACCCCTTCATCGCGACCGGGGGGTTGGCCGCGGAGATTGCCTCGGTGAGCCCTGGTGCGTCCCGTCCCTTCGGGATGACCCTGGTGGGTCCGGACACCCGCCAGTCCTTTGGTGCGCCCGGCTTCTACCACTGCGCCGGGTACTACTACGAGGACACCCACATCGACGGGTTCTCCCACCTGCACGCCCACGGGATGGGCGTCACCGAGTACGGCGGGGTCCTGGTCATGCCCCGCGCGGTCTGGGAGGACGCGTTTTCCTCGGACGCCGGGCGGACCGCCCCCTTCGACCATGCCGAGGAGTGGGCCAGCCCGGGCACCTACGCGGTGACCCTGCAGGACGACGGCACCGAGGTGGAGATCGCCGCCACCGAGCGCGGTGCGGTGCACCGGTACCGCTTCGCGGCCGGCCTGGAGGGGCCGGTGGTGCTCGTCGACCTCGGTCATGCCCTCGGAGACAACACGGTCGCCGAGTCCTCCATCGAGATCGACGTCGGGGCCGGGGTCCTGGAGGGCTACCAGCGCCTGCTGGGCAGCTACAGCGGTCGGTACGACGGGGTCCGCACCTGGTTCTCGGCGACGGTGGACCCCAC
>JAFDJI010000731.1 GCA_019307545.1 Deltaproteobacteria bacterium
GAGGTCTTCGAGCAGCTCCTCCGAGGTCAGCTCCCCGCGGTCCCCCCGCTGGCCTTGGCCTACGTGGACGTGCGCGACGTGGCCCGGGCCCACCTGCTCGCCTACGAGAAGGAAGACGCAGCGGGCAGATACATCTGCTCCACGCAGTACTGCCGTCTCCTGGACCTGGTGGAGGTCATTCGAGGGCTTCGCCCCGACCTCGCCCTCCCTCGCAAGCAACTCCCCGCCCCCGTGCTCCCGGTGCTCGCCGCCCTGGACTGGGTGGCGCACAAGGTCACCGGGCGTCCGCGCACCATGACCCGCGACATGCTCCAGGAGTTCCTGGGGAAGCACCAGCACGTGTCCTCGGCCAAGCTGCGCGCCCTCGGGTGGTCGCCGATGGACTTCGAGACGACCGTGGAGGACACCCTGCAGTGGACCGAAAAGACGTTCCTGGAGGCTACTGGGGCTTGAACCGAGCGGCGATCTCCCGGTACGTCTGCCCGACCGCCTCGAGGCGCGCGCGCCGGAAACGGCCTGGCTCCTCCATGTAGCTCACCTTGCCGATCGGGGTGAAGAACGCCTCCTGGGGCACCTGGTGCTCCCCCTCGGGGATGAACTTGATCACCTCGTCGATGCAGTCGGCCGCCTCGTCCAGTCGCTGCGCGGCCACGCTGTGTGCGGACGGGTCGAGGTCCCCCGGGTTCGACGGAACCGACTTGGACAGCCGGTCGGCACGAAGGATGAACTGACCCGGGTCGATGATCTGCGACGGCTCGTCCCCCCCGAAGCCCTCGATCAGGGGGTTCTCCGGTGACTCGAACCAGAAGGTGCGCGGTTCCCCGTCGAGCATGCAGACATAGACGCTGATCAGCGTGTCGTCCCAGTCCTCGAGGCGGTGGTGGCGCTCTCGTCGGTCACATCCGATGAGGTCGAGGAACATGTGCGCCTCGGCGACGCTGCGGCAGGGAAGTGGGTGGGCCATCGCTTGCGGATCCTATGCTTGCGCGCCAGGTTCGGCCGGCCCGCCAGCCGTATTCTCAGAACCAGAACCGGTCGAGCCCGAGATAGAGGGCGACTCCCGCGAGGGGGACGGCCAGCCACGCCGACCTGACCTTGTGGGCCAGGGCTCGCACGGCTTTGGGGTCTTCCCGGTGCCGCTGGCGCCGCACTACCAATGCCAGGCACCAGAAGTTCACCGCCAGGACCACCAGCGCAATCCGCCAGGCCAGCCATCCCCCCGTCGCCAGGATCCCGAGCAGGACCGGGAACTCCACCAACAGGTCGATCCAGTAGTGCAGCCGCGCCGCATGGCGGTGGTCCTCGTCGCTCTTCGCCGAGAACTCGACCACCGTCTCGCTTGCCACGATCCCACCCCACAGTCCGAGGAAGATCACGTGCAGGAGGTGGAGCCAGGTCATAGCAGCAGGATACCGCAACCCCACGCGAACCAGGACCCGGTGGCAGGCATCCCCGACGAGGACCCATACGATGTCCTGGGCGTCCCGCGAGGCGCCTCGCCCAAGGAGATCAAGTCCGCGTACCGTCAGCGCGCACGCCAGCTCCACCCCGACCGGAACCCGGCGCCCGACGCCGAGTTCCAGTTCAAGCGCATCGCCGCGGCCTGGGAGGCCTTGTCGGACCCCCGCCGCCGCGCCGTGTGGGACCAAACCATCGATCCGGTCGGGGGTGGGCCGCCACGGCGTTTTCTGCAGGACTTCACCGACGCGGTCGAGCGCGCCGAGATCCTGGTGTTCCAGGTCCTGCTCCCGCGGTACCTCGGAGCACACCGCCGCGGCGTGGGTGCCGAGTTGGCCGCGGTGTTCGCGGCGGACCTGGTGGAGGACCGGCTGGAGGAGGTCGCGAGGGGTCCCGCCCCCTCCTGGATCGCCCGGCTGTGGGCGCGACGGTGGACCCGCCGGGTGGAGGTCCACATCGACTATGGGCCGGCGTTCCAGCCCGTCGCCACCCACCGGGTGCAGGCCGGTCGGGTGCGGTGGCGGTTCGTACTGTACCCGCGGGCCTTCTGGGATGCGGACGTGCGCGAGCCCATCGACCTGGACGACAAGGTCGCCCTGCAGCTCACCTCCCAGGTCGTGGGGGTGCTCGCCGCCGAGGCGCGCTTCGCCCGCGTTCTCTCCGGCGGTTCACCCGAAACGCTCCGTGTTGACGCCCGAGGCTGGGACACCGCTCATATCCAGAAGCGTTGGCTCAACCGGGCTTTCTGGGCGCTGGTGGCCCTGGCCTCGGCGGCAATCCTCTACGCGGGCTTCGCGCAGCTGTAGCAGGCCGTCTCGAAGATGGGCCTCACTCGACCCGCCGGTAATCGATGTCCCACTGCATCGGGGTGGTGAGGTGCGGGCCGTACACCGAGACCAGAAGGCGCACCCCATCTGCTCGGAAGACATAGCGGACGTCGCGGTTTCCCCGCTCGCCCACGTAGCTGACAGCGAGGGTGTGAACGTCCTCCAGCTGAATGTCGGTGTCGTAGGCCTTTCCCTTTTCGAGGGTGAATGGGCCGTCGGAGCCGTCCAGGCGTCGAACGAGGGCGGACTTTCCCGCGCACTGGATGGTCAGGGTTTCCGCCTCGAGGTGGGTGGAGAAGTCCGGGCAGAAGATCGCGCCCTCGCGCAGCCTGGGCCGGGCCAGCGGTCGGATAGCCCAGGGGAACTGCATGGCCGTGTGCTCGACGGACTGGTCGATGCGGGCGCGCACCGTGGACTCCTCTTCGGCGGAGACGAAGCGTCCCGTCATGGACTGCTGCTGCTCCGGGGTGGGGGCGGCGAAGGCAGGCTGGACGGTGAGCAACGCGGTGGCGGCCAGCAACAGGAGCGACATGATCAGATCCCCGCCCGATTCTCGTCGATCATCTGCTTGAGCGCGTGCGGATCCCGCAAGCCATGCACGTTCAGCTCGATCTCGGACTGTCCGGAGCAGGAGATGCCGACATCGCCCGCACCGACCATCCGCTGCAGCGCGGTCTGGTGGACGGAGACGTTCCGGATGTGCTCCAGGAGCACCTCGCTCTCACGCTTGGAGAACACGCCCTCGGTCAGGGTGATTCGCTGGTTGGTCACCATCAGCCGGGTGTAGGACAGCCTTACCCACCAGGGGATCAGCAGGACCAGGCCCAGACCACAGGTCAGCACCGCGATGACCGCGAGCCAGAAGAACCGCTTGGCGTCCTGGCCCAACATCGACGGGGTGAAGGTGCGCAGCGGTCGTTCGGCGACCGCGACCGAGACGGGGGCACCGCACTGGGGACAGGCCTTCGCCTTGTCGCTGATGGCGTTCCCGCACTCCGAACACTCGATCATGGCCATCGCTATCGCCCCTCGCGCCAGAGCAGGGCGCGCATGAAGCCATCGCCGCGCATGGCCCCGAGCGAGCCCGACTCCGCGGCTCGTTCGTCGTATCTCGACACCGGGTCTGGCTCCCGGTCGGGGTCCCGGATCAACACGGGTACCGGCTCGCCCACGTGGTCGCCCCGCTCGACCGGGGTGAGGTGGTCGGGCAGGACGGCGACGATGGCGTTGTAGCCACGCTCAGCCATCCCGGCGACCAGGGGTCCCAAACGGCGGCGGTCGATGGACTCGATGCAGTGGATCTTCATGCCCAGGTCCTTGGCGTGCCCGGCCTCGTCGGGCCCCTCGATGTGCACGAAGACCAGGTCGTGGTCCTCGAGGGCGTTGGGCGCCGCACGGGCCTTGCCCTCGTAGTTGGTGTCGTACAGCCCGGTGGCGCCCTCGACCGGGATCGAGGTCATCCCGGCGTAGCGGCCCAGGCCATGG
>JAFDJI010000732.1 GCA_019307545.1 Deltaproteobacteria bacterium
AGGAGGCGATTCCAGGGCCCGTCGAGCGGGTGGAGCTTTTCCTGCTCGCCCACCGCGTGCTCACCGAGGCTGGCTACCAGGCCATCGGGATGGACCACTTCGCGCTGCAGGACGACGAACTGGCGGTAGCACAGCGCGCCGGCCGCCTTCACCGCAACTTCATGGGCTACACCACCCGGCCCGGACTGGAGATCGTTGGGCTGGGCATGAGTGCCATCAGCGAGATGGCCGGGTGCTATGTCCAGGACAAGGGGCGGCTGGCCCGCTGGTGGAACGCGGTGGAGCAGGGCACGTCCTGCGTGGAGAAGGGCTGGGTCCTCACCGAAGAGGACCAACTGCGTAGGGATGTCATCAACGCACTCATGTGCAACTTCACGGTGCGGTTCGCCGACCTGGAGGCCGTCCACGACATCGACTTCGAGCGCCATTTTGCGCAGGAGCTGCGCGCCCTGGAGCCGTTGGTGAAGGAGGGGCTGGCGGAGCGCCACCCGGACCGGATCGACATCACCGAGTTGGGGCGGCTGTTGGTGCGCAACGTCGCCATGGTCTTCGACGCCTACCTTCCTGCGCCGGACCGGGCCCCCGAAGAGCGGCCCCGGTTCAGCCAGACCGTGTGAGGGCCCCATTCCACACGTCGTGGTGATCGGCGCCGGCATCTCCGGGCTCGCGGCCGCCACCTTCCTGGACGGCGAGGGGCTCGATCTCACCGTGCTGGAGAGCGCGTCCACCCCGGGCGGGAACGTGCGCACGCTTCGCGAGGATGGGCGGGTGATCGACCATGCGGCCAACGGGTGGCTGGACAACGAGCCCGCCATGGGGCGGCTGCTGGAGCGGGTCGGGCTCGTGGAGTCGACCATCCCGGCGAGTGATGGGTACGGGATCCGGTGGATCTTCGCCGACGGGCGCATGCACCCGGCGCCCATGGGCCCCGGGCCGATGGTGCTGACCGCCCTGGTCTCCCCGCAGGCGAAGCTGCGCCTTCTCGCAGAGCCGTTCCTTCCTCGGGGCGGCGATGCCCGGGTGGGTGACGAGGAGGACCGGGAGTCGGTGGGCGAGTTTGTGGCCCGCCGCCTGGGCCCGGCCTTCGTGGAGCGCATGGTGGGGCCGATGGTCGCGGGCATCTACGCGGCGGACCCCTACCAGCTCTCGCTGCGCGCCGCCTTCCCGCGCATGTACGAGTTGGAGCGCGAGTACCGAAGCCTGTTCCTGGCCATGCTCCGGCTGAGGCGCGGTGGCGCGCCTTCCGGCCACCTGCACACCCTTCCGGGGGGTGCGGGGGCCCTCACCGACACCCTGGTGGAGAGGTTGGGGCCACGGGTGAGGTGCGGGCAGACGGTCACCACGCTCGAACAGAGGGGCGACGGCTGGCGGGTGGGCACTGCGGAGGGGGCGCTGGACGCGGACGTTGTGCTCCTGGCCTGTCCCGGGCACGTGCAGGCGGAACTGCTGTCCCCCATGGACGACGAGGCGGCTGCTGCCCTCCGCGACATCCCCTACTCCCCGGTGGCGGTCGTGGTCACCGCATCCGCTCCGGGCTCCTGGGAACGGGAGCCGGATGGGTTCGGGGTGCTGGCCGCCCGGGACGCGGACCTGGGGGGCGTCCTCGGCACCGTTTTCACCTCCTGCATCTTTCCCGACCAGGCCCCCGAAGGGGAGGTGCTTCTCCGGACCATTGTCGGTGGGGGCATCGTCCCGGAGGCCGCCGGACTTCCCGATGGAGAGATGATCGCCCGGGTGCGCGCGGCCCACGAGGCCTTCTTCGGAGCCGAGTGTGCCGAGCCGCGGAGGGTGTGGATCTTCCGTCACCCGCGCGGGATCCCCGCCTATCGGCCGGGCCACCTGCAGCGCGTGGCCGCGGTGCTGGGCGCAGAGCAACGACGCCCGGGGCTGTTCTGCACCGGCAACCACCTGCAGGGCATCGGGGTGAAGGACTGCGCCCGGCAGGGGGAGGCGGTCGCCGCGCGAATACGCACCTACTTCGGCTGATCAGTAGGGGATGTTTTCGACGGCGCGCACTTCCGGGACGTAGTCTAGCAGGAGGCGTTCCACGCCCATCCGGAGGGTGGTGGTGGCCGACGGGCAGGTGCCGCAGGCGCCGCGGAGGCTCAGACGGACTACGCCGTCCTCGAAGCCGAGGTAGCGGATCTCACCACCGTCACTGGCGATTGCGGGTCGGACGTATTCCTCGATGAGTTCCACAATCTTGCGTTCCACGTCATTCTCGGGGACGTGCTCCTCGGCGTCCGCTTCCACCACGGCCGCCTGGTCCGAGTCGAGGAAGTCGGAGATCTGCTGGTGGACCTGCTCGGCCAGCTCGGACCACAACACGTCTTGCGTGCGTTCCACGGTGACGAACCGTGGCGCGACCAGGACCATGCGAACCCCATTTATGGCCAGAAGGCGCGCCGCGAGGGGGGAATCGTCGACGGCGTCGTCTGTGGTGTACTCGTGGGTCCGCTCACAAAGGCGGCTTTCGACCTTGAACATCAGGGCAAGGGGGTTCGGGGTCTGGGCCACCTCGATCCACTGGTCCATTGGGGCACCTCCGTTTGGGTCGAGTAACGAACGACAGCAGAACCATCCAGTCGGCGGTGGTGACGCCGGGCTCGTCGGCGGCGGCACTCCTCCCTTCTCGCCGCCTACGGCGTTCCCCTTGCGCCGCTGTGCGGCGCAGGGGGCCCTGGCCTCGAAGCGGCGCGTACGGGAGGAGTGCCTCCGCCTACGCCCGGCTTCACATCGCCGTGGGC
>JAFDJI010000733.1 GCA_019307545.1 Deltaproteobacteria bacterium
GCCCGGATCGCGCAGGGGACCAGGGTGACGACCATGGGGATCATCCCGCCCAAGACATGGATCAAGCACTACCAGCAGGTGCGCCGGCGCGACTTCGGGCGCTCGAAACGGCTCCGCTGCCCCTACTGGGTCGATGGACAGTATGCGTGTGGGATCTGGAAGGATCGGAATCACGTGTGCCGGACCTGGTTCTGCCGGCACGATCGCGGTGCCGCCGGCCGAGACCTCTGGAAGTCCGTGAAGCTCTCCCTGAGCGCCGCAGAACAGCTCCTGGCGGGGTTTTGCGTCCGCGACGGTCGTCCGCCCCGCAAGGGCGCGAAACGAAAACACTTTGCACGTTGGTACCGCTGGTGCGCGCGCCGGGTTGCCGAGGTGGAGACGGCGGAGATCGCCAAGCTTCGGAGCCATCCAGCGCTGGTCGAGCGCCTGGAGGAGGTCATGGCCGCTGCATTGCCACCTCTGGAGCCCATTCCCGACATCGTGGTCACCTCGGTCCGCGGGGCCGAGGAGGATGGCGACAAGCTCTGGGTGTTCGGCTACTCGCGGTACGACGGCATGCTCCTCCCCCGGTCCATCTTCCTTTTCTTCTCCAAGCTCGATGGGGAGCACACCTGGTTCCAGGCGCTGGCCGAGACAAACGACGAGGCGGACGAGCCGCTCGATGCATCCGTTCCGCACGAGTTGTACCGCGTCGGTGGCATTCGCTCGCCCGAACCGGGGGACCTACCCGGCGCGGGCGATGACGAACCTACCTTCGAGCTCACTGAAGATGGCTTCTATTTCCGGGCGTTGATGTCGTGAGCGGAGCCGGAGGACCCATGCATAATTCGGCTCTGATCGGCCTGCCTGAGGTGGTGTTCGCGGTGCTTCCCGAGCTTCGCGGGTGCCGGTACGACGAGGAGCTTCGCGCGGACTGCTCCCATTGTGTTCTCCTCCCCGAGCACTCGGGCGCCGACCCCACCAAGAACTGGGCCTTCAACCCGGCGACCCGCTGCTGCACCTACAAGCCGCGGTTATCCAACTACCTGATCGGGCGTGCATTGTGGCGGGGGGGGCGTGGTGCCCAACTCCTGATGACCCGGCTGTCCAATCCTCCCGGGGTGACCCGATATGGGATCGAGCCGACGGAGGAGGAGGATGAAGCGTATCAAGCAGACATGCTGGGCATTTTCGGCCACGACGAGCGCATGGTGTGCCCGTTCTACATGGGCGGGGAGAATTCGTGCGGGATCTGGCCGGATCGCCCGGGGGTGTGCCGCACCTGGTTCTGCAGGCACGAGCGTGGCGAAGTGGGACGTAGCCACTGGATGATGTTGCACAGGGCGCTGTGGGGGGTGGAACAGGGACTCGCGCACTTCTGTGCCGATATCGGCTCGCCCCCGGAGCCCGAGGCCACGTCCGAGGAGTGGGCGAGGTTCTACCGCTGGTGTGCCGGGCGGGTGGACCGGATGACCACGAAGGAAGTGGCGCTGTTCCGGGACGATGCGGAGTTCCAGGAGGCGCGCGACCACCTGAGCAGGTACGAGAACGGGCCCGACCCCATCCCGGACCGGGTGTGTGCGTCCCTGCGCGGCTACGAGGAAGACAACGGCCTGATCTTCCTGTGTTCGTATACCTGGTACGACGGGATCCGCGTCCCTCGCACCGTCTTCGCATTCCTCTCCCGGCTGGACGGGACCCGTACCTGGCGCGAGGCCTTGGAGGAGTGGAACGCCGAGCTCGACGAGCCCCTTCCGGAGAAGCTCGTCCACGAGCTGTACCGCATCGGGGCGTTACGGGATCCGGAGCCGGGGGACTTCCGAGGCGAAGAGAGCACTGGCGTCGTCATCCAACTCGACCCCGACAAGTCCTGGAGCGAGCAGATCCCGAACTTTCTCACCCGGTGACGGAAGGATCTGGCCGCTGCGCGCGCGGACGATACGCTCCATCAGCCTGGCGATGACCACGGGTTCGCTTCCGATCACCTCGTACTAGGGCTGGAAGGTCCGCCGCCGCCGTCGCACGAATACGCAGGCCAGCAGCCCGAGCACGCCCACACCCGGGCCTCCGGACGTCGTGCAACTGCAACCGGAGGGGAGTTCCTCGTCCCCCTGCCAGTCGTTCGGAGGCGTGCGGCTGCTGACCGCCGGCAGGTCTGACCCGTCGCAGTCCTCATCGATGCCGTTGCCCGGGATCTCCTCGGCGTCGGGGTTCACGTCCGCATTGGTGTCGTCGCAGTCCCCATCCTGCTCGGGTGCGTCCTCGGGCGCCTCGCAGCCCCACACGTCGTCGCCACCCCACCCGTCCCCATCGAGATCCTCGTACCAGGTGACGGCGTCGACCGCGTCCGCTCCGTCCACTGCCCCATCGCAGTCGTTGTCGATGCCATCGCAGACCTCCTCGGCGCCCGGGTTCACCTCCGAGAGGGTGTCGTCGCAGTCGTGCGGGTTGTCGATCCAGTCCTCGCCCGGCGCCAGGCAGGACCGCTCGGAGGCGCCGAGCGGATCTCCGTACCCGTCACCGTCCAGGTCGGGGTACCAGTCCACCTCCAACTCGCTATCGTCGGTCGCAGGGTCGCAGTCGTTGTCGATCCCGTCGCACTGCTCGAAGGCACCCGGGTGCACGAAGGCGTCTCCGTCATCGCAGTCGATGTCGTTGTCCACGTGCCCGTCGGGTGGGTCGCAGGCCTCGGTGGTGGATTCCGGGTCGCCAAACCCATCGCCGTCGGCGTCCTCGTACCAGGTGAGGGTGTCCACCGCGTCGT
>JAFDJI010000734.1 GCA_019307545.1 Deltaproteobacteria bacterium
GGACGAAGGACTTCCCGATCATCTCTGGGTTGCTGGCCCGCACCCAGGCCGGGACACGAAGGGAGACGAGACGCTGGGAGCGATAGGGGGCCACGCACCGAATCGGACCACGACCCGCAGCGCCTCCCGGGGATGGCGGTGGAACCCGTACCCTACTCCGCATCCCGCACGGGCGCGAGCGCAAACGCGCGGATTTGGACGTTCCGGTCCTCTGTCTCCGTCCAGGCATCGTTGAGGAAGTGGAGCGCCACGCTCACTGTATCACCGTGGTCGACCTCGAACGGGAAGGGGTACCGGGTCCACTCGCCAGTGAGGAAGGTCTTCTGCTTCGCCAACTCACGATCGTGGGTGCGCGAATGGAAGAACACTTGCGGATAGACACCCAACGCGGCGTCACCCCGTACCTCCCAGGTCGCCTCGTACCGTCCGGCTGGCAGCCAGATGTAGGGGGTTCGCACCATCCCGTTCATGGACAATACCCGTCCCCCTTCCGCATCCAGCAGCGACGGCTCACTCTCGAGCTGCTCCACGCCGATGCGCTCCATGCAGCCGTACGGGAGGGGACGGTTCCGGACCAGGCGAATGGTCGGGTCGGGTCCGACGTCACCGAGTCGGATGGTGCGACGATGGCGCTCGGGTGTCGGCCTCGGATTACGCCAGGGCGGCAGGAAGGTCTGGAGCAGCGCCGCCCTTTCCGGGTCGATGCGCGTGTCGAACCCCGCGGGCACTGCCACCCGCTTGAGCCGGGGACCGCACATCAGCTGGTCGATCGGCTGGACTTCGATGCTGGAGCGGAGCCGACGCCGGTCGTCCTCGTGAAGTTGGAGCTCCTCGGAGATGCCATACGCGTGACGCTTCTTGTCGTTGAGACGATCGACCAGCTGTGAGCGCGTATCCGGATCGCCGGTTCGCGGAGCCTGAATCACGGAGGCGGACACCATCCAAGTCGCCAGTCCCACCGCGGCGACCACCCACCCACCACCCACGAGCACGCCCACCCTTCCCGCGCGACGCAGCAGGAACGAGCGGTGCACGACGACCGTCGTCCATCCCGCACCCACCGCCACCCAGGGGCTCAATATGCAGAGCACCTCCCGCGGAGGCCATACCCACCCCAGGGTGAGGGCGAGGACACAGCCCAACGCCAGGGCGAGGCTCGAACGCGCCCGACCCGGCAACGCGCGCAGGGCGAGCAATGCGAGGAGTGCCACGAGGAGTGACGCGGGGGCGCACAGGGTGACGCGGGCGCTATGTCCGGCGTGGAGGGCGAACCCCCCGAGGAACGCGGCCGAGAACACCGCGCCCCAGCGACCCGCGACCCCACGCGCCAGAACATAGGTGACCCCGACCGCCGCAACGCCCACCACGCCATTTACGCGGCGGAGCCACAGGTGGGACGACACCTCGCCGATGTCGAACAGGGAGAGAAGCGCACCCTCCTCCGCAAAATGGAGGTACGGCAATCCGGCGGGGGCGGCACGCAGTCGAGCCCACGAAGAGGCCACCAGGATCAGCACGAACAGCCCCACCGCCGCCCATTCCCGGTCGACACGCGCCAGTGCCTCTTCCACGACCGACGCTGCCCGATCACGCCACAACGAATCGTCGAGCAACACCAGCGCCGCGAGGGTTACGAAAGCGAGGATGGACAGCGAGATTACCAGCACGCCTCACCCCTCGGGAACAGGGTGGTCGGAAACAGTGGGTGTCACGGCGACCCCAACCGCACCAGGCAGACATCGAAGTCCATCAGCACGAACTGGAAGTACTCTTCGGCTCGCTCCACCCTCCGACAGATCACGGGAATGTCCATGCCCACGGTGCCAACCTCCCGAACGCTCGCCCCGGGGACCTCGGGGCAGATCGGGTTGTTCTGGGCGAGGCGCCGTGCGGCCACCAGGTAGACGGCTTCCACCCCTGCCCCTTCCATGATCTCCCGGACCTCGTGTGGTGTGGGGACCGGATCGGGGCTGAAGGGCCCCCGGCCATAAATGTTGAGGACTCGCCGTCCAAAGGTCTCGGTCAGGGGCAAGGCCATGGCGCGGAAGGTGTTCGGGAAGATCCAGCCTTTCGGCTGATCATCGAAGCCAGAATAGATGATGGGTAGCTCGCCCTCAGCGGAGGTGCTCTCCTCCAAGCGCTCGAGGTCCTGGTACGCGTCTGCGAACAGGGTCGACCGGGCCACGGGCAGCGAGTACCGAAGGGCGCGGGCACCACTCCATACGAAGAGCGCTACACCCGCAAGTGCAGCGGCACGTGCCAGCCAAGGCCGCCTCATTCGGAGGACGCCCTGCCAGATCGCGTCGCCTCCCACCGCGGCCAGAATGACCAGCCCGGGAAACGCCTCACTGAAGAGGTACCGGTCCCAATAGAGGAAGTAGGCATGGTTCCTTGGCTCGGTGATGCGCAAGGCGAACAGCGCCGCAAAGACAGAGAACAGATAGGCGCCGTGCAGGCCCATCGATGCGGCCACCGCGTCCTTGTTGCGGAAGTGAGCCGCCAGGATCCCGGCCGCGCCCAGAATCAGGAGCACCGGGCTGAAACGAGACAGGCTGTCCAGGAGGCCCCCCAAGCGCAGCGCAAAGGCTACGGCGACCACGGGCCCGGTACAAAGCAGGATCACCGCGGGCCAGAGCCATGCGGGGGGGTCGTCACCCCAGCGCCGGGACTTCCACCAATGGACGCCCGTTGTGATCAAGAGGAGCGCGGCGCCGAGGCCAACTCCGAGCGCTACGGAGGACA
>JAFDJI010000735.1 GCA_019307545.1 Deltaproteobacteria bacterium
CGAACTCCTCGCCTGCCTGGCCGGGGGACGGGAGCAGCTTCTGCTGCAGATCCCACCCATCGTCACCTCGGACGAACACGTAGGCCGCGCCAGCTCCATTGCCGCGCTCATCGTCGCCGTTCGCACCAACGATGGCGTAGATGCCCGAGATGTCCACCGAAACGCCAAACCAGTCGTTGGCCCCGAGGTCCAGCCCGGAGTGCAGCTTGGGCACTTCGCTCCAGACGCCCTCACTGCGCTCGAACACGAAAGCGGAACCCGACTGGCTCCCGTCCTTTCTCGCGCCGACAATCGCGTAGTCCCCGTCGATGCTCACCGAATACCC
Source organism: Deltaproteobacteria bacterium (assembly GCA_019307545.1). GTDB lineage: Bacteria > Myxococcota_A > UBA796 > UBA796 > JAFDJI01. Next base: position 326 of record JAFDJI010000735.1, read on the forward strand.
GAACTCTGCAACCTGGACGCTGGACGAAGGGGTGAGCGTGTCCACGTAGTCGAAGATAAGCGGGTCCACGAACACCGGATAGATCGCATCCGTGTCTCCGATGTGCAGCACGATGGTCGCGTCGGTCACCCCGAGGTGCGCCGGCAGCATTTCGCCCCGGGCGTCGGAGGCGAACAGGTCGCGGTAGCGAAGCTGTGTCGCACCGGCGCCGTCTTGGAGCAGCACCTCGGCGCCATTGTCGGTGAGTCGCGGCTCGAGACCGTCGACCGTGACCTCGATCACGAACGCGCCCCGCTCACCGGGTGGAGGTTCCGCCACCACGAAGCCCTGCTCGAGTCCCAGAGGACCGTTGAGGTACCACTCCTCGAGGGCGTCGCCCCGGTCGTAGGTCACCCGGTTTTCCGAGACCACTGGCTTCGCCGCTGGAGGGGTCCGCACCCGCCCCTCGCGCCCGATCCCGGTGAAGGTCAGCTCCAACGCTTCGCCGCGCATGGTCTCCACCCGTACCCGTTCGCGATCGAACTCGAGTTGCAGGCCCTCGGCGGGGTTCTCGCCGCGCATTCGGCCTTCGCGGGTCCAGAGGTCGTAGTCCGGCGATGCGTTAGCCTGGCGGGCAGCGATGTAGGCGGCGCGGAGCAGGCGGCTTCCCTCGGTGCCCGATGGGTGCTCCGCGCTCGCCGTGGGGTTGTCGCCGGAGCCCGTGTCGAGGCCCGTGTCGGGGTCGACGCACGCTACTAATACGCCGACCGACAAAAGCAACCACAGGCGTAGCCGCATCGCCGGGCATCCAGCGCGGGTTGCTGCGAGCAAGAAGTCCAGTGTCATGAGACCACCCCCTGAATGGCACGGCGTGCACCACCGCTCAAACCTTTGGTGCACTCCCGAAACATGGCCGGAAAGGTGGAATATCCTACCACGGCGTGCCCCCTACCCGGTGGAGGGCACTGCCCACGATGACGCGCGAATCGGGGGCCCCCTGGTGTGGGCATGTACCCATGGCCAGCGCGACCGCTGGTGCGGGCGGCACGGGGGGCGGGTGTTCTCCGCCTTGCGCGACCCCCTCTGGGAAGCGGCGTGGCAGACGAGCCACCCTGGCGGTCACCGGTTCGCGGCCACCTGGCTGTGCCGGACGGGATCTGCTGCGGACGCGTGACCGAAGCCGAGGCCCCGGCGCTGGCGGCCGCTACGGCACGCGTGTCGAGCTGTGGTGCCGCTCCGGCCCACCCCGAGGCGTTTGCCGTGCGGTGCCTCCCCCAATCAGCGTTCCGCGCTGCCTCTGGCTCAGAAAGGTCCGGTGATCCGGTACAGCGCATCCCCGGCCCGGTCGGTCACCAGCAGCTCCGTGTCCGACTCCCAGGCGAGCCCCCATGGGTCCCAATCGCCACTCGCCAGGGTCGTCACCGTGCACGGTGGGCTCTCGCAGTCGTCGATCAGGTAGACGTTGTCCGACCCACTGTCGGCCACGACGATTTGACCGGAGGGCGACACCACGATGTCGCGCGGCTGCCAGAGGAAGTCCACCAACTCCGTGTCGTCCGACCCGTCGGTCCGCCACAGTTCGTCACTGTTGTGCGCATTGTTGGCATCGAAGCTGAAGTACCACTCGGTGGTGTCGATCACCGTGGCCGCGATCCCCCAGGGCTCGTCGAGCTCGCCGTCGAAGTTCTCCTGGTCGTACGCAGTGACGGGCCCGGTTAGCGATGGGTTGAGGAACCGGATGACGTCGTCGTTGTAGTCGGCGGTGAGCAGGACCTCGGTCCCGTGGCTGTCGGTGAACAGCTCAATGCCCCGAAGCTCCTGGTAGCTGGCCCAGATCTGCTGGGTGGTGCCGGAGTGGATGCGCACGATGCCTTCGGTGTCGCTGTCGGTGACGAAGAACTGGTCGCGGGTTGCGTCGTAGACAATGTCCTCCACTTTGTCGAGGAAGCCGCCCACCGTGAGGTCGGTGGTGAACCCGGCGTCGGTCACGGTGACTGCCTCCCGGCCGTTCTGGACGACGTAGATCGCGCCGGCGTCGTCCACCGTGACGCCTTGCGGGTCGTCCCACAGCGCAGTATCGCCGTCGACCCACTCGATGGAGAATCCAGAGGCCAGGCCGGTGACCAGGAAGGGAATCACCTCGAACCGGGCCGCGGCTTGGTCGGCGAGGGTGCCGTCCGACACCATCAGGGCGACCTCCCAGGTCCCGGGCACGTTGGGCACGAAGGTCGGGTTGACCACCGTGGGGTCGTTGAAGTCGGCGTCGGCGCCGCGCGGCAAGCCGGTGAACCACCAGGTGTAGGAGAGGGTCTGGGACAGGTAGCAGTCGTCGATGTCGCGGTCGTAGGAATCGGACGCGTCGACCCAGATCGGCTCGTCGACCCAGGCGGGATCCGTCGGCTCGAGAACGGGGAGGGGGCCCTCGGAGATGGGGCT
>JAFDJI010000137.1 GCA_019307545.1 Deltaproteobacteria bacterium
CAACGGCTGCTGCACGGGTTCACCATGTGGCGGCACGGGCACCTGATCGCCACTCCACCCCAGGACCCGGACATGATGCCGCTCCTCGCAGAGTACTACGCCGGGGAGGGTCTGCTGGTGTTCCTGGAGGAGCCCAACTGGTCCTTCCGGGAGGGAAACATGCCCGAGCCCCACCCGGACCTGCCACCGGGGGGCTATTTCACCGACGACCTGCCCGAGCACGACGACCGGACCGAACTTTCGGACGACCTCACCGAACTGGCCGAGCTCGACGACCAGACCGAGCTAGCACACATCGATGACCGGGGAATAGCTCCCGGCCCAGACCTCGACGACCCGGACGCCACCGTACGCGACGTGCACCATAACGACGAGGTGGGCGAGGACGACGAGACGGTGAAGAAGGCGTAGCCGGGTTCGGTCGGCGGCTAGTCGCCGAAGATGTCTTCCGACGGCTCGTCCCAGATCTCCAGGGTGTAGGACCCCACTTCCGCGTCGTTGGCTCCGGCCACCCCGATGACGAGTTCGAAGGCGTTGCTGGACCCGGACGCCAGGACCACCTCGGCCTGACCGGGGTTGCTGTCGTCGTCGAACTCGTAGGTTGCGCCACAGTCGAAGGCGTTCGTGATGTCGGGCGGGAGGACCGTTTCACCGGCGCTGCGTTGGATGTAGTAGATGCTCACGTCGAGCGTGGAAGATGGTCTCACCCGCATGGTGAAGTCCCGGTCCGCGGCCTGGGAGCGCTCGTAGAGCACGTGCGCCCCGCTGAACTTCGCGTCTTGGGGTTGGGGCCAGCAGTACAGCGAATGGGCCCAGTCCAGCGCGATGACGTCGCCCTCGTCCAAGGTGCCCTCGATGACCTCGGTGGCATCCCCAGCAGGGGTTGGGTCGCCGTTGTCGCCGCCGCCCACGCTGATTCCGAATCCCTCGCAGGCGACCAGGGTACAAGCTGTGAACAGGGCCATCGACCTCACGGCGCACCTCCTGACTGCTCCAGTCGCCAGCTTACCCCCTCCCGAGGGGAGGGACACCGGTGAGTTTCGACGAGGACGGGACCGCGGGGCCCCCGCACGGGGTCGAAGGCTGCTACAGCGGCATCCAGGGAGTCGGCCCCCTCGATGCCGAGCCAGGGCAGGATCGTGCGCAGGACGTCGCGGGGACGCCAGCCCGCCTCCCGCAGCACCCCCAGGTGCAACGAACCGTGGGATTTCGAGAGCTTGCGCCCATCCGGGCCCAGGATCAGCGGCGTGTGCATCCAGGCCGGGGGCGTGGCCCCAAGAGCCTCCCACAGCCGCACCTGCACCGCCGTGTGCGCCAGGAGGTCGGCGCCGCGCACCACCTCGGTGACCCCGTCCGCGATGTCGTCGGCCACCACCGCCAGATCGTAGGCGTACACCCCGTCGGCACGGCGCAGGACCGGATCCCCCTGTCCACTGGGGTCCACGATGCGCGTATCGAAACGCCGATCGACGACCGCCACCGCTTCCGCGCGGAGGCGATACCGCACCTTCCCCGCATCATGGCCGCCATCGCGACAGGTGCCCGGGTAGATCCCGCCCGCATCCGCCACGTCCTTGCGGCTGCAGGTGCAGAAGTAGGTGTGATCTCGCAGCACCTCGAGCCAGGGTCCATAGTCCCGGGCCGACTGGGCGGCGACCTCTTCGTCCCACGCGAACCCCAGCCACCGCAGGTCGGCGAGTTGGCCCTCGAGGACATCGGGGCGCGCCCGGGTGGTGTCCACGTCCTCCACCCGGAGCAGGAGCCGACCGTCCTGGGACCGCACCGAGAGCCAGGCCGCCAGGAACGCGCAGGCGTTCCCCAGGTGGAGATGTCCGGAGGGCGTCGGTGCGAGACGCCCGACGACGGGGGTGGGGTTCATGCTCGGGCTCCGAGCCGTCTCAGTTGTAGTCGAAGCTGATCTGGCCGCCCAGCATGAGGATGTGACCGCCGACCGGGAGCGTATCGCCCTCGACAGGGGTGCCCGCGACAGGCCCCTCCGCCCCGTGGGGGAAGGTGCCGCTGGCGAGGAGGTGGTACTGCCCGAACACGTCGATCCGCCACGGAGCGTCGATGAGCCCCTTCGGATCCCAGGCCTCCACCCCACCTCCCACGGTGAACAGCACCCGGTCGGCATCGAGCAGGGCGCTGTTCTCTCCCTGTCCCACCAGCGGCGAGGGCTCCCACCCGGCACCCGCGCGTAGCGTCACCTGCAGGTATCGCCAGGCGTTGTCGAGCTCCCAGCGCGGCAGGCGCACCTCGGCGCCCGCGCGCACGCTCACCACCGAGCGCAGGATGACCTCGTACTCGTTGCCGTCGCGCAAGGTGTCGTCGAGAGAGATCAGGGGGGAGTCGATCTCCGCGTACTCCAGCCGGGCCACGTTGAGGAGCATGCCCTTCCAGTGTGTCCACCGGACATCCACGTACCCCGAGAGGATGTCGTGCTTCCGGTAGGCGACCCCGAAGGCCGCGGTCTGGGGGACGTAGTGGTCGAACAGGTTCAGGCCGGCCTTGGCGACCAGGGCGAGGATGAAGGGCTCCAGGTCGCCGATGTCCTCGACGGTCACGTTCACCTGGGCGTCGAGCGTGGTCTCGATGGGGAGCCCGACCTTCCCTCGGTACATCGCCCCGATGACGAGGCCCTCCAGGGCTTTCGCGTATTCGCCAAGCTCGACCTGGATGCCGACGATCGGTGCGAATCCGGGCACCAGGTCCAGGGTGAGATCGTGGACATCGATGACGATGTCGCTCACCAGCTCTTCGAGTTGGCCGTCCGGGTCCACGTCCCCGGTGATCCGCGCGTCGGCGGTGATCAGCATGTAGAGCTTCGCGCGGGGGACGAAGTCCACCCCGGCCCCGATGTTGAACCCGCGGAACAGCTCCCCGCCGACACCTCCGGCCATCGCGTAGCGCTGCGGCCGGTTGGAGTACATGAAGTAGTTGGGCAGGTCCGGTTCGAAGGTCGCGAACCGGAGCAGCCGGTTCGTGGGCAGATACCCGGCGATCGCGATCCCGAACTTCCCCCCCACGTGGCGCCCCATGAAGAAGTGCAGCCCCAGGGCGTCCTCCACCCCGGCGTCGTGGGTCAGGGGCGGGTCGCGGTCGTCCACCACCCCATCCCGGTTCACGTCCCACCACAGGGGTGGCATCTCCTTCACCCGGGCAAAGGCCGCGGAAAAGGCCAGGCCGGCGGTGGGCTGGTGCATGCGGGAAAGCCCGGCCGGGTTCATCATTGCGGCCGGCCCGTCGTCCACGATCGCTACCCCCCCACCGCCCATGCCGAGGTAGCGCCCGCCCAACCCGTAGGTGTCCGGCACGGTGGCCCCGGCCATCGCCGGGAGGAGCAGGGCGATGGGAGCGAGTCGCGGCAGGCAGGACGCCCACCAGCACCGAGCGGGGCGATCAGGAGTAGCCAATCTCGGGCACAGGAACGAGGGCGGAGCGACGGAGGATCTTGATGAGATCGGTGGCATTCCGTTTTCCGAGCACCTCGCACAGGCAGGCGGCCACGCCGGAGAGGTACGCGGTCGCCAGACCGGAGCCGCGGTATCGGCCCCGAGTTCCTTCGGGACTCTTCGCGTAGCCGTGGGTGAGGAACTTGTCCGAGAGCACACCCCACTCCTTGCGCGAGAAGCGCTTCGGATGGAAGAAGAAGTACTTGTCGAGCGGGCGATCGGGGTGGGCGGCGACGCCGACGGTCTGGGGGAGGTCCGCGGGGTAGGCACGCTCCCCCTTGGGGTGGGCGGCGGCGAGCACCACCGCGCCCATTTCCACCGCGTTGGCGCAGCAGTCCCGAAGCAGCAGCGCCTTGCCCATGTTCGGGGTACCCAGCGACAGGTTGACCACCGACGCTTCGTGCCGGTGCGCGGTCTCGATCCCGGCGGCCATCAGCTCCGCGGAGGTGCGGAGCTTGTCGCCCATGATCTTGATCGCCAACAGGTTGGCGTCCGGGGCGACGACCCTGACGGCCGCGGCGATCTCGGTGCCGTGACCGTGTTGGTCCGCGAAGTCGCTGGCCAGGAGCGCATGACCGGTGGCCCCGAGTTGGATGGACCACCCCTCGATCTTGCACCCCTCCATTCGGGGGTCCTCCACATCGATGCCCGAGTCGATGATCGCGACCGTTACGCCCTTTCCAGTGTATTCGTTGCCTAGATACCGCATGGTGCCCCCTGGCGGCGTCGTCGCGCCATGGTAGGTCCTGACGCGCCCGCGAGCAAGCACGCAGTGTTCGGGGTAGGCTCAGGTTCCCGGGGGTGGGCGACGGCACCCAACGAGCGCATCGCGGAAGACATGGACGTCCTGTCCCGAGTCACCCAGCGTTATGCCGGGACCGAGGGGGAGCGCGCCATGCTCCACGCCATCCGGGAACGACTCCCGGAAGGGGTGGAGAGCAGGATCGAGGGCTTCGTGTCGCACCTGTCCCCCGCGTTTTTCTTCGGGCTGCACGTGGTGCTGGTGGTGCTGGCGGGGCTCCTCGGGTTCTGGCACCCGGCCCTCGGGGCGGTGTTGTGCGCGCTGGTGACCTTGAGCCTGGCCGGAGAGGGACTGGGGCGGTTCGCCCTGCTGCGTGGCCTTTTTCCCAAGTCCCCCTCCTACAACCTGATGGTCCGGGAGGCCGCGGATCCCAGCCTCGGGGCGGTGGTGCTTTCCGCACCCATGGACGTTCCGGCGTGGCGCCCCCTTCGCCGACGCTGGTTGACCTGGCGCCCGCTGCAACTGGTGTTCGCAGCGGTGCTCATCGTGGACACCATGTTGCTGCTCCGCACCCTCGCTGAGCCGTGGGGCCCGCGCACCCTCGAGCTCTATGTGTTGGCCTTGGTGGTGCTCGCGGTGACCGTGGTCGCGGGTTCGGTGATGCACCGCCTCGGCGAAGGCTCCGATGACGGTGGGGGCCCGGCTGCCCTCATCGAGCTCATGCGGCGCTTTCGGGAGCTTCCGGTCCCCGGGGTCGACATCTGGTACGCGTTCACCGGATGCGGGCACGCGCACCAGGGCGGGATGCACGCGTTCTTGACCCTGCACGACAAGACCCTGCTGGAGCCATGCCTGGTGGTGGCCCTGGACGCGCCCGCTCGCCCGCCTCTGCGCGCGGCGGTGTCGGAGGGGTCCCTGCTGGCCCAACACCACCGCTCCACGGGGCCGGCGCTCGTGGAACGGCTTCGCTGGGCGGCCGTCTCGGTGCCCCCCATCGATCGGGGTGGCGCGACCGACGCGCGCGCCGCACTGGTCCACGGATACCGTGCCCTGGCCCTGAGCGGGGGAGACGGGATCGCGAACCCCGAGGCGGCCGACCAGGTGGCGGACGTACTGGAGAACATCGTGCGCTGGTATGGGGAGGACCTGGCGCGGGTGGCGGACGTTCGGCCCGCGCTCCAAGAGCTGGCCCGGGCCACCGAGGAGGCCCGCGCAAAGGCCAAGGAGAGGCGCCGGCGTCGCTCTCGCAAGGGCAAGGGTGAACCGGCCAGCGGGCAGGAGGGGGAGGAACCGGCTTCCGGCGCCCCCCGGGAGCAGGTAGGCGACTCGTCGTGATCCTGGTGCTGGCCCCCTGGCTCGCCTTGGCAGGCACCTTGGAGGGGACGATCACCGGTGACGGGGGCGCGCCCGTCGCCAACGCGACGGTGGTCGCCTACGATCAGCGGCTCAACTACGCGTGGGTGAACACCGACTCCAGCGGGGGCTACCGGTTCGAGGCACTGCCAGCCAACCCCTACCGGGTTCGGGCCATCCCGCCGCCCACCCGGAACCTGGTGGAGGAGTGGGCCGGAGACACCCTGCAGGTGTGCGAGGCGACGGTGTTCGAGGTGGGGGAGGGGGCGACCCCGGTGGTGGATTTCATGCTGGAGGAAGGCGGGGTGCTCCGCGGCACGCTGCGAGACACGGACGGGTCGCCCGTGGTCGGGGCCCTGGTGAGCGCCCATCCCTTCGACTCCCAGCAGAGCTTCCTGCGTGCAGATGTGACCGATGAAGCCGGGGCGTTCGTGGTGAGGGGCTTGGTGCCCGACGAGAGCGGTATCGGCGTGTTCACCCTCGAGGTGGAGGCGGCGGGTTGGCCCGATCAACTGCTCCCCGCCACCTACGACGCCGACGAGGCCGAACCCTACGCGGTGGCCGCGGCGCAGGATCGCGATCTGGGCACCTTCACCCTGTTGGACGGCATCCGCGTCTCCGGCACGGCCTCGGGCCCCGAGGGTCCGCTGCCCGAGGCCATGGTGCGGGTGTACAGCTCCAGACAGTTGGTCGAGGGGTCGGTGGTGGATGGCGCGTGGGAGGTCGTGGGGTTGCCGCCGGGCGAGGTGCTGGCGTGGGTCCGCGCCGAAGGCTTGGCCACCACCTGGTACCCCGACGCCGATCGCCCGGACGAGCGGATCCCGGCGCTGGACGAGGGCGCGGACCTCGAGGTGGTGGACATCCTGCTCCCCCGGGAATCCCGCTTGCGGGGACGACTCCTCGGAGAGGGCGACCTGTCTTTGGTGTCGGTGCTGGCCTACAACGACGACCGGACGGTGGGAGTGGGGGCCCTCGCGGAGTCGGACGGGTCCTTCTCCATCGGAGGGATCCACGGCGGGGACTACACCCTGTTCGTGTACGCCGCGGACGAGGGCTACCTGGACGACTTCGTCCGGGATCCTGACGGCGCCAAGACGGTGTTCGAGGTGCCCGCCGAGGCCGACACCGAGTCGATGGAGATCCCGCTCCCCCCCGGCGGGCAGGTCTGGGGTCTGGTCTCCGACCTGTACGGCGGGGAGCCCGTCTATGGTGCCACCGTGCTCCTCGAGGGCCAGACCACCGCCACCAGCCGCACCGCCGTCACCGCGCGAGACGGGACCTTCGCGATCACGGGCCTCGTCCCCGATACCTGGCAGCTGTGGTCGGAATACCGGCACTACTGCGCGGCGGACCCCGGCTGGGGCGCGGTGTACTACCCCGACCGGGTCAACCCGGCCCTGGCCGGGGTGGTGGAGATCGGCGCCGGTGACGCGGTGGAGTGGAACCCCGGGCTGCCTCCCGATCACGACCACGACGGCATGGACGACGTGTGGGAGTCCGACCACGGCCTGGACCCCACCCGGGACGACGGCGCCGAGGACCAGGACGGCGATGGCTTCACCAATGCCGAGGAGTACCTGCTCGGCACAGACCCCGACGCGGTGGTCGAGGAGGAGGGAGAATGCGGGGCATGCAGTGGCGGTAGTGCCGGATTGCTGGTTCTCCCCTTGGTTCCCTGGTGGACTCGGCGGCGCACCCGGGTGTAGTCTCTTCCGGTCCCACTCGATCTCTTGATGGAGGAGATTCCAATGAAGACATCTGTATACGGCCTCGCACCTGTAGCGGCGCTGCTCCTGCTGGCCACCGGATTGGCCGGCTGCGACGGAAAGTGCGATCACGAAGACGCAACCTACGAAGACGGCGACGAGTGGATCGCGTCCAACGGCGATGAGTGCGAGTGCATCGACGGCGTGGTGGACTGCGTGACCCCCGACCCCGGATGTACGCACGAGGGGACCGACTACGACCACGGCGACAGCTGGACCGCGGCGAACGGTGACGCCTGCACCTGCGACGCCGGCACGGTGGAATGCGTGGCGCCGACCCTGCTGCGCGGGGTGCACCTGGTGCCCGACCTGGCGGCTCCATGCGACATCAATCCCGATACCGCGGTGGAAGACATCGGCGCCGCGTGCCTCGACCTCTACGTGGAGGACTCCACGGTACCGCTGAACCTGGACGCGGGGCCGTTCCCCTTCGGGGCGAGCACCGGCCACACCGCCCTGCCGCTCACCGGGACCCTCAACTTCCACGCGGTCGCCTATGGGGATACCAACATTGCGGCCAACCGGCTGGTTTCGGTCGCGGTCACCCTGGCAGCCGGCGACACCAAGACCTTCACCCTCTATGGGCTCAACGCGGTGGCCATGGACGTCGCCGCTCCCGCCACCGGCAAGGCGCGGGTGACGGTCTTCCACGGCGAGATTTCCGCCCTCTCGGCGGCGGGCCTCGACATCTACATCGGCGCCACCAAGGTCACCGACGACCTCGCCTACGGTGCCTACAGCACCTCGATCGAGATCGACCCGGCCACCGACACCACCGTCGCGATCGACACCGACAACAACCCCGGTGCCATGGAATGGGGCACGGCCCCGGTCGCCACCGCGGGCATCACCCTCGCGGCCAACGAGTTCCACGACCTGTTCCTGGTGCTGAACCCGACCTACGACAACACGGACCCGACCTCGCCGCCGCTGCTCATCCTGCAGTACATCGACGACGCGCAGGAGCCCACCACGTTGGGCATCTTCGCAGGGTAATCGTCGCAACGCGCCTGGCGCTGGATTCCGGTGCGCGCCCTGGTGTAGACATCAGGGCGCGCACTCGCGCGTTGGAGGATCGTGAGCCGCGTTTCCCTGGTGCTCGTTCTACTGATCGGGGCGCTGGCCTTCGCGGGCCCGGGCGATGGCTCGGCCTGGGGGACGCTCCCCTCTGATCCCATGGCGGCGCGGGCGGAGGTGGAGCAGCGGGTGCTCCCGGGGCTTCGCGCCCGCCTGCAGTCGGCAGGGCAACGGGTCACCGCACGGGAGGCGTACTTCGCGGGCAGGGTCCCGTTGCCCGAGGCGTTCCCGGACCTCGCCGACGCCTCCCTCGACGAGCCGGCTGTGATCGACGGGCTGCTGGTTGCGCTGGACGACCGGGCACAGGGCCGCGC
>JAFDJI010000736.1 GCA_019307545.1 Deltaproteobacteria bacterium
CCCGCACCTGGGCGGACCAGTCCTCACCGGAGACCTCCTCCGGTTCCGGGAGGCCCACCAGGCCGAGCACAGTTGGGAGGACGTCCACGCCCGACGCGACGCCGCCGACCTCGTGGTTTGCGGCCACGCCAACCCCGTCGGTGACCCACACCATCTCCACCGTGCTCGGGTACAGGTAGCGTCCATGACCGCGTCCGTGGTGGGCGGGCAGGCTGAGACCCTCCCCGTGGTCGCTGACCACCACGAAGATCGCGTTCTCCTCGGTGATTCCGAGACGGGCCAGGCCGCGGTGCAGCGCGCCCACACTCTCGTCGAAGGCGTGCAACATCGCGCGGTAGCTGGCAAGGTGCGGCTCGACCCCCGGGGCCTCGAAGGCGTGCACCTCCCGCGGCGCGAGGTGGCTGGGTTGGTGCGCGTCCACCAGCATCACCTGCAGGTACACCGGACGCGCCGGATCGGCCTGCTCTTGGACTTCGGCGAGCGCGGCCTTCACCAGGGCCCGTCCCGTCACCTTTTGGGCGGCCTGGTACCGCCACGGCACCGACAGCGACGTGTAGGTGTCGAAGCCCTGGTCGAAGCCGAAGAAGGCGTCCACGTTCGGGTTCGCGGTCACCCCCAGGGTGGTGTAGCCACCCTCGGAGAGCACCTCGGCCAGGGTCGTCACCTCCCCGGGGAGCTTGCGGTCGTTCCGCTTCCGCAGTGGCTCGACCATCCCGATGGCGGCGGGGTGCCGGCCGGTGATCAGGGCGGCGCTCGAGGGCCGGGTCCAGGGCGCAGCGGCGATGACGTCGGTGAACCGCGCGCCCCGCGAGGCCAACTCCGCCAGGAAGGGCGTGGTGTCCAGTCCCGGAGTGTGGAGCGTGGTCTGGTCGGCGCGGATGGTGCAGCCGATGACCAGCACCACGTGGGGGCGATCGGTAGACCAGCGCAGGGGCCGGGGGCGCGTCGCCACAAGGACGAGGGCCACGACGCAGGCGAACACACCGACGGCAACGATGGCGGCGATACGGAGACGCATGCGGAACGCCATCTATCCGCCTGGGGCCTCGGCCGGAGGCATCTCGCGAGGGCGGACCGACGGCCGACATCCCGGCAACCGCTGCATGGGTTCGGCCAGACCGGGCACCCACCGCACCCCGTGCTCCTTTCGCACCACCTCGGCCAGGTCTGACGACAGTTCGGCCTCCGGGGGCAGGAGGAACACCCGCTCCCAGGTGTGGTTGCACCACTTGACCTGGTCACGCACCGGCTCTCCCGGCACCCGCCAGGGGAGCGCATAGGGATCGCCGGTGGCGAGCACCGAGGCGCGCGCACCCCAGGACCAGGGCGCCAGCAGACCATCCTTCGGCCCCATCTTCACGAGCACCGCGTGGACCGCGACTTCCTCCAAAACCACCTGCTCCATCCGTCCCCGCCATTCTCGTACGGCCAGGCCGACATCGATGCACAGGAGCGCCAGCACAACCGCGAACGCCAGCCGTCCCCACCCACTGAAGCCCTTCAGACTGGTCACCCCACGTGACGCGGGCGGACCCAGCGAGGCGGCGAGCAACAAGCCGGCGTGGGTGTCCGGCGGCGCCAACAACAGCGGCACCGTCATCAACAGCCCCGGGGCGCCCCCCGCGACCCAGCCCCACAGCAGCAGGGGCGTGCCCCACCAGGGGACGGCCTCCGCCGCAAAGGCCTGCACGGCCCGGAGGATCCGGGGCGACGGCGCATGCAGCACGCCGCGCTCCCCTACCCACCAATCGCCCCCGGAAACCAGGGTCAAGACGAACACCGCCGCAATCGCGGCGCCTGCGATCAGCCATTCGCCGCGGTCCCAGTCCAGGAACCCCGCGGTCTTCTCCTTTGAGGTCCCGAACCAGTACAGGTGGCTCCGGACCGCCCACACCCAGAAGATGGCGAGCAGGGCCACCGGGGACAGGGTCACCGCGAGTGCGACGAGCGCAGAGGCCCACCTCGATGACCGTATTGCGGCGGCCCACACCATCAGTGCCACCCACGGCAGGTCAACCTCGCCAAAGGAGGCCCAGGGCAGGACCGCGATCGCCATGACTCCAGCGGCAGGCCACGCTGGGCGGTCCAGCCGCCCTGCAATCGCACCTGCACCCAGGACCGCTGCTGCCGCGGCGAGCGCTGTGACCCCGTCCAACCAGGCGGGCAAGGCGTCGCCAGCGAAGGGTGCCAGCGCGGTCGCCAGGGCGACATAGCCCAGGTGCACAGTTCGTTGGGCGAGGTCCGCGTCCCACCCCTGGGCCGCGTAGGCCGCGGCGTCTCCGTTCAGGTAGCCGAAACCTGTTCCGTACAGGCCGCAGGCGAGCACCGCAGCCGCCACCAGCCACGCGCCCACGTCCAGGCCTATGCGCGCGCGTTCAGCCACTGCACGATCCGCGGCCACGTCTCCTCCGGAGCCTTTCGCCCGAGGATCAAGTCCACGTGCCCCCAGTGTACCTGGTGCTCCCAGGGCTCCATCACCAGGAAAGTCCGATCGGAGGACCCGGACGCCTCGTAGCACTTCCGGGCATCTGCCGGTGGGATCAGCGGGTCGGCGTCCCCGGCCATCACCAGCAGGGGGACATCCACCGCCCCAAAGGCAGCCGCGTGGGCGAAGGGTTCTCCGAGGGCCCATCGGCTCATCTGGAGCCACACCTCCGCACTGGTCCAGTCGAAGCCCCGAGTCACGCGCTCCTCGAGGAGGTGTCGCTCGATGGACCCTGTGAACCAACCC
>JAFDJI010000737.1 GCA_019307545.1 Deltaproteobacteria bacterium
TGGGGAGGCGAAGCATGTATCCGAACCCCCTTACGCCCCCGGCTGCGACGCCGCAAACCTGGAAATGGCGCAATGGTGACCGTGCAAGCATGGAAATTAGTGGCTGATCGATAGGACTGTCAATGGCGGAGATGCCGACGGCTCCGGCGTTCGTCGCCGAAGCGGGGCACGATTCACTTTGTCGCCGGGTTAACGCTGTATCGGAGGAAGGCATGGGGGCGGTCAAGAAGTTGCGAAGCGGGTGGGGGAGGATCGGCTTCCCCGTGGTGCTCGCTACGCTGCTGATGTCCGGGTGCGCGACCCACGCGATCGGCATCGTCGAGCCCGCCAACCCCGGTACCACCCTGACCACCAGCACCGGAATGCGATACCGACTGGCCCTGGGCCCGGATGCGTCTCCCATGAAGCGGCTCGACGGACACATGGCCGAGGTGAACGGTCCCCGCGTGGGGAAGCGCATCCGCGTCAGGGAGTGGAAGGTCGTCGAAGGGCTTCACGGCCTGCCGGTTTGGGTGGGAGAGTTGGCGGCCCGGGGGGTCCAGATCGGGCTCCAGGATCGCAACTCCGGCGCGTACTACCTGGTGGACCAGGAGGCGGCGAACACGCTGTGGCCCTTCCTCGGCGAGCCGGTTCTGCTCGAGGGCTACGTGGAGGGTGCACACCGGGTGCGGGTCGTTTACTTCAGGGTTCTCGCCGACCACGAGCCCGTAATCGCCGCACCCGGAGGATCCCCTTGACCACCCCCGATCCCTCTCCCCCCAGCACGTCGCCCGCGGGGCGCTTCGCGCTGCTCTCGACCTCGGACAAGACCGATCTGGACGTGTTGGGCCGCGCGCTGGTGGAGGCCGGGTACACGCTGCTCTCCACCGGTGGCACCGCGCGAGCGCTCCGGGAAGCCGGGCTGCCGGTGACCGCCGTATCCGAGCACACCGGCGCCCCGGAGATCATGAATGGGCGGGTGAAGACGCTCCACCCACGCATTCATGGCGGAATCCTCGGTGACCGGGATCGCCACGCTGCGGAGGCCGCAGACCAGGGAATCCCCTGGATCGACCTGGTCGCGGTGAACCTCTATCCCTTCGAGCGAACGGTGCAGGAGGGCGCCGATCTCGCCACGGCAGTGGAGAAGATCGACATCGGGGGTCCCACGATGGTACGCGCGGCGGCCAAGAACCACCGCTACGTGACCGTGGTCGTCGACCCCGAGGACTACCCGCGGGTGGCCGAGGCGATCGGCTCGGGCGGTGTCGACCAGGCCCTGCGATCCGAGCTGGCGGTAAAGGCGTTCCGCCATACCGCGCGCTACGACGCGGTGATCTCCAACTGGCTCTCCGGCCACTCCAGTGAAGTCGGCTTCCCGTCCGAGACCACCCTGGGCCTACGGAAGATGCAGGAGCTCCGCTACGGCGAGAACCCGCACCAGCGTGCGGCGTTCTACGCGGACGTCGAGGTTTCGGGCCGCAGCCTGGTGCGCGCAAAGCAGCACCAGGGGAAGCATATGTCCTTCAACAACCTCGGCGACCTCGACGGTGCCCTGCGTGCGGTGTTCGAGTACGACCAGCCGGCCTGCGCCATCATCAAGCACATGAACCCCTGTGGATGTGCTGTGGCCCCCGACCTGGTGACCGCCTTCCAGGAGGCCCTGGCGGGGGATCCCGTCAGCGCATTCGGGGGTATCGTGGTCTTCAATCGGCCGGTGGCGCCCGAGGTGGTGCGTGCGGTGCGCATGTCCCGGACCTTCTTCGAGGTGCTCGCCGCGCCCGGCTTCGAGGGGGACGCCCTGGAGCGACTCAAACCCCGCGAGAACTTGCGGGTGTTGGAGCTACCACCGGACTGGGCCGAGAGCCGGCCATCGGGCATGGATGCCCGACGGGTGCAGGGCGGTTGGCTGCTGCAGGACTGGGACCTCGGCCTGGAGATGGGGTGGAAGGTCGCGACCCGGCGCACCCCCACCGAGGAGGAGTCGCGGAACCTGCGCTTCGCCTGGGCGGCGTGTCGCAACGTCAAGTCCAACGCGATCGTCCTGGCACGGGGATTCACGGGCGGCGTCGCGCTGAACGGCGTGGGCGCGGGCCAGATGAGCCGGGTGGACTCCGTGAAGCTTGCGATCTCCAAGGCCACCCGCGAGGTGGTGGGGTCGGTGCTGGCGTCCGATGCTTTCTTCCCGTTCCCCGACGGGGTCCAGGCCGCCGCCGAGGCCGGCGTGACCGCGGTGGTCCAACCCGGCGGCTCCATCCGGGACGAGGAGGTGATCGCCGCCGCCGACGAGGCGGACATCGCCATGGTGTTCACCGGAGCTCGGCACTTCCGGCACTAGGAGAAGCAATGCGAATCCTGCTCGTGGGATCCGGTGGCCGAGAGGCCGCGCTGGCATGGCGGATCGCCCGCTCTCCCTCCTTGACCGAGTTGGTCGTCGCGGGAGGCAATCCGGGCTGGCCGTCGGGGGTGCGGAGGATCCATGCCGAGACCCCCGCGGAGGTCGTCGCGGCCGCCGGGGAACTACGTTCCGACCTGGTGGTGGTCGGTCCCGAGGACCCCCTCGCCCACGGTCTCGCCGATCGACTGATCGCCGCCTCCATCCCCTGTTTCGGACCGGTTCGTGCGGCGGCACGCCTGGAAGCGTCGAAGGCATTCGCCAAGGAGGTGATGGCGGCCGCCGGCGTCCCCACGGCTGGTGCGCTGGTGGTGGATGGGACGGATCCGGGGTCGGTGGCTGCCGCGGAGGAGCGCT
>JAFDJI010000138.1 GCA_019307545.1 Deltaproteobacteria bacterium
TTCATCCGTCTGTGGCGCACCTCTTCCACCACCAGGGGCAGCACCTCTCCAATAGGAGCTGCAATGCAGAGGTGTGCCAGTGCGCCGAAAGGCGTCTCCCCCATGTTGAGGAGGATGAGCCGCGCGCCCTTGCGGAGCGCCGCCGCCGGCATGTCGTTGGCGGGTGAGACCACCAGCGAGGAGCCGATCGCGAAGAACAGGTCGCTGGCCTCGGAGTGACGATAGGCGAGGGCCACCTCGTGCTCCGGCATGGGATCGTCGAAGTTGACGATGGAGGAGATCAGGCGCCCACCGCAGGTCGGACAGACTGGCTGCCCCGGCCGGGGACGGTGGGTGCGATACCCCGGGCCCCACACCTCCTTGTCCCACCCGACCGATGTGTTGGCGTACCGCCCATCGCATCCGAGACACTTCACGAGGTTGGTGTTGCCGTGAAGCTCCGCGATGCGTTCCGGCTCGATGCCGGAGGCGAGGTGGAGGCCATCCACGTTCTGGGAGATGAGGAAGCCGAGCAGCCCCATCTCCTGCAACGCCACCAGGGCCAGGTGACCGCGGTTGGGTCGCACCTGGTCGGGGGCGACCCCCCATTTCGGGGGGGGCAGTCCCTTGTCGCGCCGGGTCCACACCCCGTCCGGACCGCGGTAGTCGGGCAGCCCCGAATCGGTGCTGATCCCAGCACCCGTGAACACCACCAGGTGGTGGCTTTCCGCGATCCACTCCGCGGCGGTCCGGATCTGGTGTTCGAGGTCGGGCATGGCGTCCACTAACCGCGGGGACGAACTCGTAGAGTAGGCTCGTTCCATGTCCGAATCCGAACCCCTCGAGCTCCTCGAGACGCCCACGCGGTTGTCGAAGTCGAAGGTCTGGGACCTGCAGCGGACCTTCTTCGCGAGCAAGGGCCCAAAGGCCTGGGCGGAGGAGATCGTGCCCTTCGGGATCTCCACCAACCCGAAGGTCGCGGAGAGCTACGCCCACCTCATCGTGGCCTTCCTGCGCGACTGCGCAAATGACGGCGTACCCCTGGACCCCGAGGAGCCCGTCTACGTGGTGGACCTCGGGTCCGGGTCGGGTCGCCTGGCCTACCTCCTCGCCCGTGCCCTGGGCCGGCTGCAGAAGGCCCTACCCCCAGGTCTTCCCTCCACGACGGTGGTGGCCACCGACTTCGCCGAAGCGAACCTGGAGTGGATGCGAGCGCACCCCGCCATGGCGCCCCTGGTCGAGACGGGGGCCATCGACTTCGCGCACTTCGATGCCGCAACCCCTGGAGCCCTCGAACTGGTCGGCTCCGGAGCGCGCTTGGAGACCGGAGCGATCCGCAACCCCCTGGTGGTGGTGGCGAACTACTTCTTCGACTCCATCCCCACCGACGTCTTCCGGGTGCGGAAGGGGAGGCTGTACGAGGTGCTCGTGGCGGTGGGGCGCAAGCCGGACGACGGAGCCGATCCCACCTTCCTCGAGGGCTACGACCTGCACCTCGAGGAGCAGGAGGTGGTCGAAGCGCCGTACGCAGACCCGCTCCTGAACCAGATCTTGGAGGGATACCGCACGGAACTCCAGAGCACCGGATTGTGGATTCCCGTGGGCTCCATCGCCTGCCTCCGGCACTTCGCGGCGTTCTCCGGCGAACCAATGCTGCTCTTGCTCGGGGACAAGGCCTACCGCACCACCAGCGAGATGGAGGACCGGCCCATTGCATACCTGGCAAGGCACGGCAGCTTTTCGACGATGGTGAACGCCCACGCCATCGAGCAGGTCGCGCGGGCCCGCGGGGGCTTCGCGCTGCATGCCCGAAGCGCGGACATGGGCTTCACCCACTCGCTGTTCCTGGTGCCTGGCCTTCGGGATCGCTTCCCCGAGACCGCGCTCGCCTTCGCCACCTCCATCGACGACTTCGGCCCGCGCGAGGCCTACCAACTCCTGCGGCAGCTTCACAACCAGACCGACCTGACGCCGGCGGCCTGTCTACAGCTCATCCGACTGAGCGGGCACGATCCCTGGGCCTACAGCGAGTTCGGTGCACCACTCCTTCCGGCCATGGAGTACGCACCGCCGGAGATCACCCTGCAGGTACGGGAGCTTCTGGAACGCGTCGCCGAGAACGACTACTGGTCGGGGCGCCCGTCCGATCGGTTCGCCCGCCACCTGGGACAGGGGTACTTCGCGCTCGGAGACCGCAAGCGCGCGCTGCAATGGTACCGGCGGTCGCTGGAGCGACAAGGCCCCACCTCGCAGACCTGGCTCGACATGGCGGTCTGCCTGGAGGAAGTGGACCGCGAAGGCGCGATAGCCGCCTACCGCAACGCATTGGCGCTGGATCCCGAGTTGGAGCACGTGAAGGGCCGACTGGAGATGCTGGGGGTCGGGAGCGGGTAGGGCGGAGCGCCACGCACCCTTGCGCCACTGCGGCCGGTCCCGGACAATGCCGATCCACCTCTGGAGGTGACCATGTCCGTCTCCGCATCCGAAGCTGTACGCCACTACCAGGAACGGGAACGGCAGGCCGCCGATGCCATCGATCGGTATGGCGCGCTGCTCCAGCACCTGCAGAAGCAGCTCTCTGCCGTCCGGGGCGAGGGGGCGAGGGCACGCCGCGACCTGGCCGTGGCCTACTTCCCGGACCTGCAGGACGAGTCCTTCCACCTCGCGGAGCACCTCACCGGATACCGGGGTTTCACCCGTCGAGACCCGCGCTTGGCGATGGCTCGGGAGAAGCTCACCCTGGAGAAGACCCTCGCGCGCATCCAGGGGGACGAGCGGTACCGGCGACGGGAGTACCTGGTCGGTCCACATGGCGAGCTGACCCGCGAGAGGGAAGAGCGACGGCAACTCCTGGAACCCTGGGTCCTGGAGTGCCGGAAATTCGAAGACCTCGACGGGTTCGAAGCGCTGGTGGAGGTCAAGTACGACACCCCAGAGTTCACCGAGTCCTGGTGGCACTCGAAGTACTGGCACCACTGGGCCGCCGGCGACCGGATCTGTGAAACGCTTGGCATGGCGGACTTCGGCGACGACGTGCTCCCGGCGTACCAGAAGGCCGCTACGGAGCGGGAGAAGTGGCGCGGGCAGGTGGCGGAGGTCGATGCTCGAATCGCCGAGGTGCACCAGTTGGTGCAATCCCACGACCACGCGGTCGCTCGTATCCCTGAGCTCCCCGAGATCTACCTCGACCAATCCCAGCAGGTCCTCGGCGAGTACCTGAAGGGGACCGACCTCGCGCTGTTGGAGGAATGGCTCAAAGAGGAGTCGGAGCAACACCGCGCGATCCGCATGGGGCTGCGGAAAGTGGCCGGCCTGATGGCGAAGGAGCGGTTCCTGCAGGAGCTTGTCCAGCAGGGAATCACCCCGTTGCTCACCGACCTGAAGGAGCGCCGGGCCAAGTACGCGCGCAAGCAGGTGAAGTACGCCCGCGCCAAGTACCGGTACCAGGAAATCCCCCCAGAGCACCTCGATCCAAAGTTCGGCGAGAAGTACGGCAAGCTCCTCGTGCAGCGGGACAAGATCGAGACCCTGGTCGACCGCATGGTTGCCTACGACCAATACGAGCGTTTCGACCTACAGAACGACGAAGACCTATGGTGGCTCGAGTTCACCGGAAAGCGGCCTAGCCGCCTCACCCCGACGCTGCGCAGCAGCTTCGACCAGCACCCCGAGGCCCGGCCCATCCACGACCCCCGCTATGTCACCAACGAGGAGGCCGAGGCGGTCGCCCAGGCCGCCGCGGCCGGGATCACCGCCGACGATCTCGGGTACCTGTCATGAAGCGGCTGCGGGTCGTCTCCTATGCCATCAACGGGCGTGGGATGGGCCACCTGGTGCGGCAGCTGGCCATCCTCCGCTGGCTTCGCCGCGTCGCCGCGCTCCTCGAAGTGGAGTGCGAGTGCTGGGTCATCACTTCGTCGGAAGCCGACACCCTGGCGCGGCGAGAGGGCATACCCGCCCTGAAGCTACCGTCCAAGGCCATGCTGCGGGACGCTGGCTTGGCGCCCGCACGCTACCTGGCCATCACCCGCACCTGGGTCCTGAACGCGGTGGCAGGGCTGCAGCCCGATGTGCTGCTTGTGGACACCTTTCCGGGGGGGAGCTTCGGGGAGTTGGTGGCCGCCTTGGAGTTGGCTCCGCACCGCGTGCTGGTGGCACGCCGGGTACGCGAAGCCTTCGCGACGCAGGACCCCTACCGTGCCCTGCTCTCCCTATACGAGAAGGTCGTGGTGCCGGACGACCGAGGCACGGGGCCCATTCTCATCCGGGACCGTTCCGAGCTGCTCGACCGGGACGACGCGCGACGCGCGCTCGGCATCCCCGCGGGACGACGCGCGGTGTACGTGAGCCTTGGAGGGGGGGGCGACCTGGCGGCGCCCGGGACCCTTCCCCGCCTGGTCGACCGCCTCGCCGAACGAGGCTGGCACGCGGTCGTCGGTGCTGGACCGCTGTACGAAGGCCCGGAACGCCGCGGCCCGGGGGTGACCTGGCTCGACCGCTATGTCCCACTGGAGCTGCTCACAGGCGTCGACGCCGCGGTGAGCGCCTGCGGCTACAACACCTTCCACGAGCTGATGTACGCGGGCGTCCCCACGGTGTTCCTCCCCCAGGAGCGCATCGCCGACGACCAGGAGGAGCGGGCGCGGGTGGCGGTGCATGCGGGTGCGGGGCGCCTGGCCCGCTCGGTCGAGGAGGCCGTGGACCTGCTGGACGACCCGGGCGATCCGGAGGCGGCGAAGCGGTTGGTCCCCCGAAACGGGGCTCGCCAGGCCGCACTGGACGTGCTCTCCCTGGTGCTTCCCGCGGCGGACCTGGAGATGGCCGCCGCGCTGCTCACCCCAGAGCTTCTGGGCACGCTGCGGCGGTGGACGGCGCCCGGTCGGGCGGGCCGGGAGGCACCCCGCAGGGCCCTGGCGCTCACCCGGATGTTGGGTTCGGGCACAGCGGCACTCGCCACCCTGTGCGAAGTCCACGAGGTGCCCTTCGACACCGCGTTTTCCCTGGTCAAGGGGTTGCGCCGGAAGTTCCCCGCCGCCGACGGCAATGACCTGCGTGAGGCCGCGGAGACCTTGTTCCCGACATGGGCCCGGTTCGACGACTGGATGGGGGCGGTGTCGCTGATGCGGGCCGTGCCCACCCAACGCACCCTGGCCGTGTCTCGGTTCGCCACCCTGATGGCCAGGTGGCTGGCGAACGAGGACGACCTGTTCGATGCGTTGCGCGACTTCAGCCAACTCGAGGGGTCGGGGGAACGGACCATCGATGAGGTGCTCCACCTCCTGACCCGCGACCGCGACGGGCTGGTCCTGCAGGCCGACCCGGCGGCGCGCTCCGCCGGGGACTCGCGGTGACCCTGGCTCCCGACCTAGGGACGCTCTCCCCCAAGGCCCTGCGGACGGAGGTCCTGCGCGGGATCCGCGAGGGGCGACCGCGCGCCGGGCCCCTCCAGGTCCACATCGACGTCACCAACACCTGCAACGCGACTTGCGTGACCTGCTGGGACCACTCCCCCCTGCTGAAGGTCCCTCGCCCGCCGGAGTGGAAGCGGCGGCGCCTGGACTTCGACCGCTTCTGTGCACTGCTGGAGGATCTCGGGGCGATGGGGTCGGTCCGCGCCGTGTTGCTCTCGGGGATGGGCGAGCCGCTGACCCACCCGCGGATCTACGAGATGATCGCGGAGGTCAAGGCGCGGGGGTGGCATCTCACCCTGATCACCAACCTGGTCGCCGCGGACATCGACCGGCTGGCACAAGCAGGCGTCGACCAGCTGCTGGTGGGGATCCATGGCGTTACCCCGGCAGCGTACTCCGCCTTCCACCCCGGCTGGACCGAGCAGCAGTTCTTCCAGATGTGCCGCCACTTGCGGGTGCTCGCCAGCGCCGGCGTTCGGTGTCGCCATGTGCAGGTCGTCAACCGGGACACCGCGAGTCAGGTGGTGGACATGGTCCGCTTCGGCCAGGTGTTTCACGCCGACCGCGTCAACTACAAGCTCGCGAGTCTCTCCGGGGGCACCGAGGCGTGCGCCACGACCCCGGAGCAGCGAGCGTGGCTCCTGGCCGAGGCCATCCCCGACGCGCGCACGCTGGCAAGGGAGTTGGGGGTGCCGACCAACCTGGGCCTCTTCGAGCGCCAGGTCCGCACCGCCGTCGCCGACACGCACGCCATCACCCCCATCGAGGTGGTGGGGTGCTTCATGGGGCACGTCTACGCCCGGGTCACCACCGAGGGAGAGGTGCTCTACTGCTGCAACACCCGGGCGCGGGTAGACACCCTGGACACGGCGCCGTTGTCAGCACTGTGGCGTGGTGCGCGGTGGCAGGCCCTGCGGGACCGACTCCGGGCAGGCGCGTACCTCGAGGGCTGCGACCGTTGCGGGAAGTTCGAGCAGAACGCCAAGTGGTCGGAGCGCTACCGCGCCTTCGCGGGGGAAGCCGCGTGGCGCGCCGCCACCGGGCAGCCATGAGGACCCCCACCATCGAGTGGCAGGTGGTGGGTGCCTGCAACCGTGACTGTTCCTACTGCATCCAGTCGCGCCACCACCGGCGCGGCCGTCCCACTGCGACCCAGCTCGAACAAGCGCTGTCCTTCTTCGCAAAACTCTCGGGTCCCTGGGAGATCAAGTGCAGCGGGGGCGAGGTCTTCGCCCACCGCCTCTTCATGGCCCAGGTGGTCCCGGGGCTCATGGAGCGCACGCCGCACCAGATCAGCGTGCTCACCAACTTCTCGGCCTCCCGCCGCGACCTGATGATCTTCGCGCGCAGCACCCGGGAGCGCCTGGCGGTGTTCAGCGCCTCGCTGCACCTGCAGTACACCTCTGCGGAGGTGTTCGCGGAAAAGGCGTCCTGGTTCGCCGACCAACTGGGCCCGGACACCCGGTTCGTGGTGAACCAGGTGGTGCTGCCCGGTCGGGAAGCGGAGGCGCTGCACAGCCGGCGGGTGGTGGAGTCCCATGGACTGCGGTGGTTTCCGCAACTCTACAAGGTGAAGGGCGGGGTCGCGGCGTACCCCGACGAGGAGGCGCTCCGCGAGGTGATCGGCGACCATCCGGGACCCCGGGCTGCGAACACGGCCCCCTCCTACAAGGGTCGGATGTGCTGGTCCGGGGTGGCGTACTTCGCGGTGGACCGCGCCGGTGACGCCTGGAGCTGCCGTACCGCCAGGCGCCATGACGTGGGCCATCTGGGCAACGTGTTCGAAGGGACGGTCCACCTCCACGACGCCCCCAGGCCCTGCCCCTGGGACATCTGCCCCTGCACCGTGCCTGCCAACCGCGGGATGATCGCGGGAGTGGGCCCGGCGGAGCCGGTGCCCGCATGAACGCCCCGCTGTACCCGCTGGAAGGGGTGGTGTCCTGGAACATGAACACCACCTGCAACTACCGGTGCAGCTACTGCACCCAGCGGTTCCTCGATGACCGTGCCCAGTGGGCGCAGGACCTGCCGACCTTCGTCGAAGCCCTGCTCGCCCTGCCCGGGGACTGGGCGGTGAAGCTGTCCGGCGGAGAGCCCTTCCGACACCCGGGGTTCCTCGGCGCAGTGGAGGCGCTGGCAAGGGGAGGGCGACGGGTGGGGGTCGTCACCAACCTCGCCGCCTCCCGGGAACGATTGGCCCACTTCGCGGAGGCCGTGGCGACGCGCCCCGGGGTGGTGTCCGCGTCCCTGCACCTGGAGTACGTCTCCTCCGAAGCCTTCCTGGCCAAGGTCAAGTGGTACGCCGGGGTACACCGCGGACCGATGGTGGTCACCTGCGTCGCCACCCGGGAGAACCTCTCGCGCCTGCACGCCTTGAAGGGGCAATTCGAGGCCGCAGGGTTGTCGTTCCGGGTTCAACCCGAGAAGAAGGACCGGGACGTCATCGCCTACACCAAGGCCGAGCGCGCCGAGATCCTGGCCCTGGGCGGCCACAACGACACCGGCTTGGTCCACCGCTACCTGGTGGTCGACCACCGCGGCGAGGCCTGGCGATGCTACCCGGCCCGTCGATACCGAAAGGAGTACCTCGGCAACCTCCTGGACGGCACCCTGCACCTCCAGCTGCGGGCCACCCCTTGCCCGTACCGATACTGCAATTGCACAGTCCCGCGGCAGCGGGGGATGGTGATGGA